>JAKEIF010000115.1 GCA_022545875.1 Nitrososphaera sp. | reverse complement strand
CCATTGGCCTGAGGCTGGGTCACATATTCTGTCATCTGCACCTTGACCCAGGGAAAATATCAGGCCATTTGGCATAAGGTGCATCCTAGGATAAAGAGTGAGAGAAGGGGCGACACCTTGGCCTGAGCCCCCGTAGCACTGCGTGCCGGCATCAGGAAAATCCACGTTCCCATCTCCATCAGAATCTTCTCCCACGACGCAATGGCCCGCGCAATATGTAAGGCTGCTATTTGGATCAAATTGTTTGGAGAAGCTTTGCGATGAAGGATTGTAGATCTCTACCAGCTGATTCCTGCATCCGTATTCGTCCCATCCCAACACGACAAACACATTGCCGTCTGGCAGAGTGACCTGGGTTGGATACCACCTGCCATGGGCCATTGATCCGACCTGGTTAACAGAGCCAGAGTTGAAATCGACTTCATAGGCTGATTTCAGACCGAGAAACTTTCCAAATGCGTCAATATCGTATGCCAGAGTGCCCCCAGTCATCAACGTATTTCCGTTTGGAAGCGTGGACACCCCGACGCAGAACAAGTCCTCGCTAAGAACAGGAAGCTCGTCATGGCTGTCTGTTGCCGGATCCCAAATCGCATGTCTGTAGGGACCGCTCCTTTGGCTTACGTGGAAGCCGGACCCGGCCATATAGTATACCTTTCCTCCGGCCAACAGCGAAGCATGTATTCCAACGTCGACAGTATTGGAAGCCGAAGACCACGAGCCAGCGGTCTGGGCAGTTGCGCGGCTTTTTGATTCGCGGCCAGTGTTCAGTGCGGAAAAGCCAAGAGCGCCAACGCCAAAGACGAACGCACCAGATCCCAACAACTTGAGAAAATCTCTTCTGCTGACCCGCGCTGCCACCTTATCTGACAGGACATTTAGTATAAATTGATTATCGTCCAGTAGAACTTGGAGTCAGTTTCTTGTTCTGCCGGATTTTGCCGAACCATGTACGGTAAATATTCGCAACAAACCTTTAATGAACGCCTACAAGAGTCATTCCGAAAATGCAAGTTGAAAAGGTAAAAAAAATTCTACTCTATTATCCTTTGAGGTACTATATCTGCGCATTTCTGGTTGCCTTTGTACTGCTCAGCAATGTCCACTATGTCAAGGCAATAGACAACACCGCCTTGGTTAGCATGCTGACATTTTTCGGAGTAGATGCTGAAGCTAAAAATAACAATCAAAGGCTTGTAGTCCATCACGACGGGACCACGACTAATGTAATCATGCCAACATACATTCAGATCCTCTTTCTGATTTTCTTTCCAACTATTGCTTTTACCGCAAGGACGAGCCTGAAAATCCGGCTGAAAGTGCTGGCGTTTGGAGTCCTCACTTTTGCTACATTTGTCGCACTTGGTTTTCTCAGCATCGCGGCCTTTTACAGCCTTGACATGCTCGATTCCAAGGTTGAGTTTCGAGCTGTCACCGTCATCACCTCTTTGGTCGGCGGCAGCCTGATTCTGGAGACCTTGCTGTTCTCCACCATAACCCTGCCCGAAAGGACGAAAATCAAGCGCGTCGTTAAGAGAAGCTATGCACGTGAATACCTGTTACTCATTACAGCGCTTGGGATCGCATTTGGCATAGTATACGCTATCGTGAACTTTTTGAATGTTGACATTGATTCGCCTTTCTTCGACTATGTCCACCTTACCCTACTGCTTAATATGTCGCACATTCTTTTTTCGGCATTTTTCATATCCAATCTCATCTATGAGGTAGTGCGGCCCAGAAGGCTAAGAAAGCTCGAAGAGACAGACAGGGCGCCATTTTCAATATCATTTCTGATACCTGCGAACAACGAGGAGAGAATTGTCGGCCGGTGCATCGAAAGCATCGACAGGGCCGCGGCAAAGTACGGCGGCAAGACGGAGATAATTGTAGTCAACGATGGCTCTACCGATAACACCGAGCTGGTAATTTCAGAGGCAATGAAGAACTTGAAATACGCTGACGGCAGGTACTTTACTATACCGAACTCTGGGAAGGGCTTTGCGTGTGCCTATGGCCTCAAAAAGACAACGGGCGAAATAGTATTCAGGTCTGACGCCGACTCGGTAATGGACGAAAATGTCCTTGGGCTGATGATGAGGCATTTCAAAGACCCGCAAGTAGGGTCGGTGTGCACCTGGATATTCCCATTGAACTTGGGCGAACGCGAGACCACAATGATAAAGATCCAGAATGTACTCAATGCCAACTATAGGTACAACAAGCGGGCCCAAGACCTGTATGACGCCATCATCGTGCAGCCGGGATGTTCTACAGCATTTAGGCGCGAAGTGGTGATAAACTCTGGCGGATGGCTCGACAATGTTTTCGGGGAGGACGGAGAAATCACAAACAGGGTTGGCAGGCTCGGATACAGAGGAGTCTTTGAGCCAAGCGCCCTTGTATACACGGAACATCCTGCCAAGCTGATTGGTTTTCTGCAGCAGCGTGCAAGGTGGAGTGTTGCGTTCTACCACTCACGAAACAGAAACCTCAGACTTCTCAAGGAATTCAAGACGCCTAGGTCCATTGTGTATATGTGGAACATTGTTTCTCACGGGATTGGATTTGCAAAGGGAATGCTCTGGCCGTTCTTTGCCGCCTCCATTGCAACTGGGACGCTGAGCCTAGCTCTGGCCGACATTCCATTCTTTTTGCTGCTAAAGCTTGCAGCAATCCAGGCGTCGATAACAGGAATCATGCTTGTTCTTTACGCCTACCGGCTTCACAAAGTCGGCAAGCTGCGCGATATCAAGTACTTCCCCTTCCTCCGTGCGGTAAACTTGCTTCTCAACCTGGTAGTAAAGCCGCAGGTTCTAGAGATCTTGCTGAGCTGGTCGCCCAGATGGAAGAAATACAGTACAGAATCGTTCAAGGACTTGCGCAAGGAAGTGCGGAAAAATGTCGATCCGCTGTACCCTGATGGAAGCGCTGTGGCCAAGCCTAGCTCTCCGGCTCCTCCGCCAACTCCACCTGTTCCTCCAGCAGCCGCTGAAAGCGTCTAGATTGATCTAGGAAAAATCTCGAATCTGAAACCCAGTCAAGGAACTGCTCTAGCTTGCCGAGGCCATCTGAATCAATTGAATACCAGATACTGTAGCCGTCGACGTATCGAAAGGTTGCAAGGTAGTTCTGTCTCATGTCTTCAAGGCTCCCTCGGACGGTTGTGAGCTCGGCTGTTACTGTCACGTCAGGACTTTCCTCCCTTATCTTGGCCACTGTCTGTGCGATATGGTCCAGAAAGGCAGTCTGGCGTCCTGGAGACTGCAACTCCAGCGCCATAATATTGTAATAGTCTGTGCTTTGCGCAAACTCTGATGCGTGGGCATTTGTCAGGTTCATACTCGGCGTAAGAATTAGCTTCAGTCCGTTTTTGTGTACAATTTCGTAGGCCTGCCTGACAGATTGAACAGGGTTGCGAAGTTCAGAAGAAGGGCTGTAACTTTCTTCCAAATTATACTCTATCACGTCAACTCCCATCGATTTCAGCCGCCTGGCATTTTGTTCAATTTCTTTGACAGAAAAGTAGGATACGCCGTGCTGACCTGCCAGCTGCATAGTGTAGCCCAAGTTTGAATCGTCGGGTTTGCTCAGCGAGATATCCGATGGGGCCTCCAGGTACTTGGAATACAAATCAAGTAATTCCTGCTGATCTGCCGCATGAGACCTCAACGTTGCGATAAGAAATCTGGAATTATCATCGCCTGGAATGTCATACCCATGCACACGTAGCTCGCTTATTGCAGTCCAGTTGTTCCACTGGTTGCCAAAGACTGCTATCTTTACAAATCTTGCCACCACATCGTCGATTTCAATTCTCTCAAAAGTTGCAGGCGACGACAGTCTCCCAGTACTGTTGGCCCTGTGCCACAGAATGTCGTCGTCGGCAGATGGTTGCGATGTATTGCCATGGGTCATGACATAGATTGCAAAATCATTCGTTCTTTTCACACCTTGTGTCCAAGAGATATCGAGATAACATAGAACTTTTTGTTGACCAAGGTCTATTGTGATCCATTCAGCTGCGCTGCCTTTGTTTGACCAGACAGAAGAGAAGTTACTGTCAACTACATTGGCGGCAGCATTTAGAGGCTCATGATCGCTTTTTGGGCTCTGCCCCAACTGAGCTGCGTCCATTTCCAAATTCTTGCATAAGGAGCTCTGCCCTTCAAATGCATAGGTGTTTTGGAGGAGTACGGTTGAGGCAGCGTCAAACGCTAGTAATGTGCACAAGATCAGAGGCAGGAGATGTATATCCAGAGCGCTAGAAATCTTGTCTCGGCCCACTGCGATCCTGCCCACCTAGAAATGGGTTAGCAACACACAAAAAAGTTATGTCAGATCTTGAGCGGGGGAGCTTTTCTTTTACAGTTACTTCCTAGAGTATCATTCACCGAGAACACAGATATAGCTTGATTTATGATAAATTGCGCTCGACATTTGACAATCGTCAACACGGTGCTGGTCCCTGCTTCCGGCGGTCCTGCCGGCATCAACACAATAAAATCACTTAGGAAGGGAGGGTTTTACGGCGATATCGTCGCCACAGATGCAAACGCACTGTCTGCTGGCTTCTTCCTCGCATCAAGCCATGCAGTCATGCCGGCCGCTTCCAACGAGGATTCATTTTTCATGAAACTGGTGGAGGTCATCCAAAAGAACAAGGTGGATATTCTCATGCCTACGTCGCAGACCGACGGCTATGTCTACAGCAAACGCCGAGCCGACCTAGTCAAAATGGGAGCACTAGCTGTTATCAGCGATGT
>JAKEIF010000114.1 GCA_022545875.1 Nitrososphaera sp. | reverse complement strand
TTCCATACATGTTTAGGTACTTGCCGACATAGCCCGTGTAGTAGCCGGATTCCTGAAGCCAGGTTGCGATTGTCGAATCGTCCTGAAGCTTGGATGCCCCGCCTTCTGGCAGCTCATTTCCCCAGACTTCGTGGTTATGCGTGTATTGGCCTGTCAGGAAGGTGGAACGGGCGGGGCAGCAAAGCGGGTAGGTCGCAAATGCTTTGCTAAATGTTACCCCCTTGTCAATGATATGCCGTTTCAGGTTCGGCATCAGCCCTTCGTCAAGTAAAATTTCGAGCGACCGCTCATCCAGATCGTCTACCATCAGGACAACGATATTTGGCCTAGAAATCAGGGCTTCGGCGGTGTTGACTGATCCTCTTCCAAACTGCAAGGATTGGTAGGGAAAAAGCATTGAAGAAATCAGCAGGCCGGAAAGAATGTAGGAAAGAAGGATTAGCTTCATTGAACGACATAGCATTTTGCGCCCTCTTATAAAAGAGGGTAGGGAACATCTGTCCGCTTTTTTCCTGACATTTCGGTGCGGCCGTATGCAAATAATCAAGATTAATTAGACAAGGACCGCTCCGATAGGGTACAAGTGGGGACGTCTAAATATATAGAAATCGACGGCTCGTTAGGGGAGGGAGGCGGGCAGATCCTAAGAACTGCCGTTTCGCTATCCGCAATAACTTGCAGGCCGGTTCGGGTGAAGAACATAAGAGCCAAAAGATCCAACCCCGGACTGCGTCCCCAGCACCTAACGGCAATCCGAATATTGGCGGAAATCTTTGGGGCGGAGACGCAAAACG
This sequence comes from Nitrososphaera sp., assembly GCA_022545875.1. Lineage (GTDB taxonomy): Archaea > Thermoproteota > Nitrososphaeria > Nitrososphaerales > Nitrososphaeraceae > Nitrososphaera. Next base: position 3,276 of record JAKEIF010000114.1, on the reverse strand, counting down.
CGCGTGTTGGTGCAGATTGGATAAGCTTTAAGCCCTCTGAAAAATTCGAAGGTGGTCAAGCCAAATTTGATGTTGGAACGGCGGGAAGCGTGCCGATGATCCTCTTGACCGTCGTTCCTGCAGTCGCGCTTTCAAAAAACCAACTTGAACTAGAGGTCATCGGGGGCACAGATGTCAAGGCAAGTCCGACGATTGATTACGTTCGGTATGTTGTCATGGAGGCTTACAGGAGCATCGGCGTCAAATTTTCTATGGATGTCGTCAAAAGAGGATACTACCCAAAGGGAGGGGGCATAGTCAGAACTGAAATTGAACCGTGCCGCCAACCAGAATCCATTGATCTTGTAAGAATTCGAGAGTCTGAGCCCAGGATAGCAAGCGTTTGTTGCCAGCTGCCAAAGCACGTTGCTGAAAGACAGATTACATCAGCGCTTGTGATGCTCGAGAAGAAAGGCATGCGTTGCAGAAATTATAGTGCTTCCCTTGAAACCGCCCTCTCTCCGGGCTCATCCGCGATTGTGTATTCTTCATCGGATTTTGGCCCATACATAGGTGGGGATTGCATAGGAGAGTTGGGCAAGCGTGCCGAGTCGGTTGGAAATGAGGCCGCGGATCGCTATCTCGAGACCACCCTGGTAGGCGCTCCTGTTGATCCATTTCTGGCAGACATGATGGTGCTTCCCCTTGCGATGGCCAAGGGAAGATCGCGATACAGGATTGCGAGAGCAACAAGCCACCTAGAAACAAACCTACAGGTTGCGGGCCAGATTGTTGGATGCAGGCACAATATCACGCAGCAGGATGACGGTACTTTCGTAGTCGAAATTGAAGGCTAGAGGCCCCCGCTGTCAAGAAGCGATGCAAGAAGTAGAATCACAATAGAGAGAACGACGGTAATCCTTGCGAGATTGATTATCTTTGACCTTACCGACTGCACGTAGACGCTTCCCCCGGTCCCCGACGCAATCTTTTTCTCCATGTCGGCATTTAGCAACCGCACATGCACTACATAGGTCACAATCGTCGCGACTACAAGCACTATTTTTATCAAAAGAAGTATCCCGTAGGATGATTCAAGCAGGGCTCCGGGGTCTCCGAGAAAGGCTCGGGAGTTAAACAATCCGGTTGCTATCAAAATAGCGAACGCCGGCATCGTAATGCTGTTGAAGCGCCTGCCTATCTTTACCATCAAGGCTACCAGCTCTTCAAGCGACTTTGTGTACGACTTTAGAACAGGAACTAGAACTATTCCGATAAAGAGCGAGCCACCGACCCAAATTGAAGCGCATATCAGATGCACCCATGTAACTAGGCCATCTGCTACAGCCATCGAACGTTTCTTGCTTTTACGCTATATTATCGATGCTGCCAGATTATTCTCGCCATGAAATAGTCACCCAGAAAGGTTTTAATCAGCTTGCCGGGCAGCTATGATGAATATTGATTCTCGGTCCAAGGAGGCTTGCCCTCATCGCGGCCATCGCTGCAGTCGCGCTTACGATAATATTTTATCCGCTTATCGTCGCAACGCCGATAGATGTGGAGAAGATCAGAATCGAGTTCACAAGAATTGCACTCGACGAGGATTCGTCTAGTGATCAAGAGCTCATCCTCCGCCTTACGTTGACAGTAACGAATAACGATACGGTGACCCTTACCACGTCAAAAATTGACTATGAACTGTTTGCAGACGGTGAGCTTGTGGGGAGCGATACGCTTTCCTATGAAGACATCCCGGTCAACGGCAGGCCCGCATTGTTTCCAGGAACCGTAGTTCCACTGACAAACACATTTACCCTGGAATACAGCGACGAGGAAGCCGATATTTTCAACAGGATCATGAGCAACAGCACCGAGATGGACTGGAGTATCAGAGGGTCGGCGACCATTGCATCAGGAACTTCGCTTGTAGTCAAAGATTTTGAAGCTTCAGTTCAAGAGTAGGATGCGGTCACCGGGATTTGAACCCGGGTTACGGGCTGTCTACGCTTTTCGCATGGAAGGCCAGTGTCCTAGACCAAACTGGACGATGACCGCTTCTTCTACTCGGAATATGTGAAGGGTATTAAAATCTTAGTCCGGAAAAATAATGTTCAAAAGTACATCAACGGCCTTGTTTTTAGCTTTTTGCTTGTAGTATTCCGCGCCTCTCTTTGGCTGGTCAAGCAATTTCTCTTGTTCTACCTCGGCAACCGGCCTGTGGTCAAGAGCTCCGTAGAACTGGACTCGATAGCCTTTCATTTTTGACAGAATGACAGAATTCAACACTTCGTGATTCCATACCGAACCGACAAAATATACAAATGGTGGATTAGGCTTCTTCTCAATCATTTCATAAATTCTCTGGACCGTCTGGGCAACGTCTTTAGAGTCAGAATCTATGGCTATGATTTTCTCATCGACTCCGCCGCGGACGAGCTCCTCCTTTATCTTGTCGGCAGGATCTTGCTCGCCTACGACGATCACCATGGTCTTGTGCTTGTCGGGCCTCGAACCCATGATTAGTCCATATGTCTCAAGCCCCACCTTGACACGTTCTTTTACATAATCCGGGAGCGAACCGTCCGTCGTCCGGCCTGCATAAATGCCGTACAAGATCAATAGATTGCCGTCTGTAAAACGATATTCAGACATTTAGTACCACGTGGTCGCTACTTTCTTTGGGGCAGAGATCTGCCGCTCTAGTTCGTCTAGCCGCTGGAGAGACTCGGGGATCTTTTGCAGATCTCGGTACTGTTTGTCGTGTCTTATTTTTCTGACGACATCAAGTACCTCGTCCATTGTAACTCCGTGTTTTATGTCGTACTCTATCTGCTTGGCACAACTCGTGACTGTGCTGTACTTTTTGTAATTGCGTTTTTCAAAAGAGGAAGCGTCAGGGGAAATTCCTTTGACGTAACGGATGATAACCTTCTCAACATGCTCAAGATGCCACTCTTTCATAGCATAATTGTTGGGCTTCATGACTCCAATGCTTACAAAGGTTGGCTATTTATTCTCTTGTCCGGATCCTCAGAGATAATCTTGAAGCTTCAGATTTTCTTCTCCCGGAATTCTTGCTATCTCAAATCTCTCCTTCGGCTTTAGCAAAGTTGCCGTCGCGTCAATTCCCACCTTCGTTGTGAGTAAATTTACCTGATCGCTAGAGGGATCCAGGCTCGAGCCCTTTACGTTTGGAACTATGACAAATCCCCTGTCGGCCTGGCATCTTGTGGTGATTGCGTACTCCACGTCGACTGCATTGGCTGGATCAATGTCTTCATCGACCACGGTGGC
>JAKEIF010000113.1 GCA_022545875.1 Nitrososphaera sp. | reverse complement strand
CGTAAGCTTCAATGATCTTTTGTAATGCAGAGTCTTCTTCTTTTACTGCCATTAAAAATTCTTCAAAAAATCCATATTGCCTTACGGTTTCGAGCGTACTCTCGTAGGCCTGGTTATGCATCCTCTCTAGGTCAAGCACCTTATCCATTAATGCCTTCTCTGTTGCCGACCTTACCAAAAGCTGCTGTATCAAAAGTCTTCCATACCGACTCGAAGCAAAGAAGCGCCTGAATACGTTAAGTCGTTCCTGCGAACCCATATGCACGAGTTCTTCAAGCTGTGGAAGTTGGAATGAATCTGGCATGGGCTCTTATGCATTCTGTCAAGATAAGAACATGACGCCTGATTCGCTAGTCGTCTTTTTCTGCTGCAAAGACCTTCCGTGATTCGCGGTAACCGCGGGCCTGGGTAAAATGCCATTGTTTACCACAAATTGAACAAGTAATGATCTTGCCCTCATCTAAAAGCTCGAGTTCGTGATGGCTGCATCTTATCTGGTAGTGCCGCTTATGAGCTTCCATTTCTCTCAGTGTATCAATATGCCTTACAGAGTTTTCAGCCATGATCTGATGTTCCTGCCCAGTCAATATAATTCAACTTTGCCAGATGCCGGAGCGACGTTACATCGGCTGCAAATAATCGCCGAAGTAAACGAGTCGCCATTAGTTCAATGCATAATTCATCGGCTTCTTTGCAAATACACCTAAAGAACAAATAACGGGATGCGCGAATAGGAGAAGAATGCAGCAAGGCGAAATTACCTATCTAAAATATCAGAATCTTGAAGACATGCTGAAAGTAATAATTTACTCCGCACAGTCAATGATCGGAGTCATTCCAATGCTGTATTACATCAACTATTCGGGCAAGCACGTCCAGTTCATCCAGACTGGTGCAGTTGGAGGGGCGACTGTGCATTATGTAGTCCAGAACGAAAAGCCTGCAAAAAAGTTCATTCAACTTAAGAGACTTTCTGGCGAATTCACATACATTGATACTATCGGTTCTGATGCACAATCACTCTATGTTCCTGTACTCAATCTGGAAAAATCTACACTGGCATTCCCTATTTAGTGCTCCATCCCTCAGCAAATTCACCTACTTTGACTAGTTTGCATGGAAGAGACTGAAAAGCGAAAAGATTTTTGCTCTCCTCTCTGTAAAGGCGGTTATCCGGCCCAAGAAATCAAAAACCTGGAAGGAGCATCCCGCAAATGAGATTTCAGAACTTGAAGTCGAGACGGTGCTGCAGGCCATAAAGGAATTCGACGGATATCCCAAGTTGAGGGAGCTGGCCAAGCTGGTTCCTTCACTGAAGCCATTCAAGCTCAATCTTGTGATTCGCCTCCTCGAACGGAACGGGACTATAATAATTGACGGTGAAGGGTACATAGTATGGACCAAGGGCGAAAAATCTGAATCGTACAGTCTTTCAGAGGTTGCCGAATTCAGCCCAGAGTTCAGGGAACTTCTGAAAAAATCGACTAGGCTTTCTGACCGGAGCGTCGAATCGTAGCCATAGCCTGAAATCCCATTGATGGTTTTTATGTTGGCGGAACCGAACCTGTAGCGGCGGTACTGAAAATGAAAAATGCGATCACCTCAGATCAGATGTATCGAATAGAGGAGAATGGCCACAGCTCGCTTGGTATGCGCCGGTTCCTGATGATGGAGAACGCCGGTCACGGACTTGCAGATTTCGTGGTTGGCAAATTCAAGGGTAGGCTGAGAAACAAGAAGATTGTGGCAGTGTGTGGAACTGGAAATAATGGAGGAGATGGTTTCGTCGCATCAAGGCACCTTGCAGGTTATGGCGCAAAGGTGACAATAATACTCCTTGGAAGCCCGTCTGATATCAAGAGCGAAGAGGCGAAGCTTAACTGGGGGATCGTCGAGAAAATGAACTCTATCGATATTTTGTTTGGCGATGAACTCGGAGTCGAAATAAAAAAAGTAATACTAAAGGCGGACATTATTTTGGATGCTATTTTCGGAACGGGGATACGCGGAGAAATGCGCGAGCCGCATAGTTCTGCCATCGATACAATTAACGGCAATAAACGCGCACTGATTGTTGCGGTGGACATTCCATCAGGGTTTGACCCCAATACCGCCAAGATACACGACAAGTGCGTGAAGGCCGACGCGACCGTTACGTTTCATAGGCTAAAGGTCGGTCTGCCTCGCGGCAGAAAATATACCGGGCCCGTTCACGTGGAATGGATCGGGATTCCTCCAGAAGCCGAGGAGGGAGTCATATGACGTTTAAGGTACTCCAGATCCCAGCCGGTCAAATGGCAAACTACACGTACATAATTGCTGACGAAGATACTGACCTCGCAGCAGTAATTGATCCGTCGTGGGAATTGGACAAGACTTTTTCAGCATTGAAAAAGAACGGCTGGACTGCAAAATACATCATAAACACACATGGACACTTTGATCATGTTCTGGGAAACGAACAGGTGGCTGCCGCCACCGGAGCGAAAATAGTCCAGCACGAAAATTCAAAGCTCAACAAGGATATCAGCGTCAAGAATGGGCAGACAATAGAGCTGGGAAAAACCCGTTTGCAGGTGCTTCATACCCCAGGCCACTCTGAGGACAGCATGTGTCTGGTCTTAGAGGGACAGCTGGTTTTCACCGGCGACACGCTGTTTGTCGGAAATTGCGGAAGGGTCGATCTTCCCGGAAGTGACGCTGAAAAAATGTACCACAGCTTGTTCAATGTCGTGGCAAAACTTGACGAACGCCTACTAGTATATCCTGGCCACAACTATGGATCTACTGAAACGTCCACCATAGGCCGAGAACGAAGCACCAACTTTGTGCTGCAGCCAAAGACAAAGAAAGAATTTTTGGAATTCATGGGCGCAGGTGGCTGATTGCCCGCCGACATCGCGTCAACATCTGGAAAGCAGTCGATCACGGCTTTTGCCGCGGCAGATCCTGTCTTTGTGTGCGTAATATCTTATACTGCAACAAGCGAAATACCCGGTATTACCGTAGCGGGGGCCAATCCTGATCTAATAAAATATACTTCTCCTGCAGACGCAGAATTCCTGTACTATGGAAAATGCATGTGCGTCGAAGGCGTCCCGGCGACTCCTGACGGAAAGCCGACGCCGGCATTGATAACAAGGACCGCCCTTTTGAAGGGAGAGATTCCATCTTTTGTAGTAGATGCGGGCGCGCTGGTAAAGCCCTCAGTCCCATTCTTTTCATTTGGTCTAGATTCTGGCAGAAATATCCTGACTCATGCCGCAATGGAGAAATCTGCAGTCAAGCGAGCGCTAGAGCTTGGCGAAATCACGGGAAAGCAACTCGCGCGACTGTCCGACCTCGTCGTCATAGGTGAAAGCATACCCGGGGGTACGACCACCGCCCTTGCCGTGTTGACCGCACTTGGCGTCGATGCAAAGTTCAAGGTTAGCAGCAGCATGCCTGAGAATCCTCACAGCCTCAAGAACAGGGTTGTTGAGGCAGCCCTTGCGAGAAGTGACTCGATGTCGCAAAATGCCGGTTCATCACTGGAAGCCGTTGCGCTATTAGGAGATCCGATGATACCCTCAGTTGCAGGGATAGCCAGAGGCGCGCTCTCTGCCGGATGCAGAGTGATGCTAGCAGGAGGCACCCAGATGACTGCAGTAATGCTACTGTTGAAGCTCCTTGACACGCGGCTTCGGGGACTTTGTATCGGGACTACGAAATATGTAATGGATGACCGAACTTCGGACTTGGCGGGTCTAGCAAAGGCAGTCTCGCCTGAAACTCCTGTTCTTACGTGCGATCTTCATCTCGAGGACTCTGTCAAGCCCGGGCTCCGTTCCTTCAACCAGGGATTTGTAAAGGAAGGCGTCGGTGCAGGAGGCGCTTCCCTTGCTGCCATGCTAAAGTCAGATAAGATCACTGGCAGAAACCTGATGGCGGCCATAGAAAAAGAGTACGAATCGTGTATAGAGTCTCGTATGGGGCAGATCAAAAGCGGATAGCCGGAGGCATTACCCGAATTTCGGGAATGACAATTCTCCGACATTGCTGAACATTTGAGCCATGATTTGCTCCTGCAGCCTATTGAAATATGACTTTAGTGCCACTCCATACCCCGGCTTTGTCTGGTCCTGAATCGCCTTTATGAGATAAGGCGCCATTCTATTTGAGACCTTGATGTGAAACGTTGTCTTTGTCCTTCCATCCTGTGCGATGACAAGTTCATTATTGATTTGCTGAGGTGCGGCTTTTCTGGCGCCTAGGTAAATGGAATTGTATGATGCGAGCAAGAAGTCTGTTTTCACACCCAGATCCTCTGTGCTTTCCATCGTGACGTTGTAGGTTGATACCTGCGAATTGTTGTTCATCACGGAAAATACGTATCATCCAATAAAAGCAAGAAAAGGAGCTCTAGTTTACAGCCTAGTCATCGTACGTTGATCAGCGTTTTTCTCGAGACGTAAATGCTGGATGAATCGACGAATCGCCAATTCTTCTCCGTCGCACGGCTGATGCCAATTCGAGGGGTTGAGACTATTTTTCCGCGTGAAGCTCCCCGTTCAATGAAGAGTCCTGACGCAGGGTCAGTCATATCTGTCCCGTTAAGGGTCGACCCGATTTCCATGGCCTGCGTCAATTTTCCGGGACCTGATGCAAGAGAGTACAATTCTTCGCTTGCCCTGTGAAGCTTCATTAGTCCGATTCCCTCATGAGGCTCAAGGGCCCTAATGAGAACCGCGCCTGCCTTTTGACGCGAAGACCTGGCTGAAACATTAACGCAAAAATGGCTCCCGTAAGTGAAATAGACGTAGGCTCGTCCGACCTCTCCAAACATCACGGCGTTTCTGACTGTAGGCCCCATCCTTGCGTGGCTGGCCTCATCATTAATCCCTCCATAGGCCTCTGTCTCGACAATTATTCCTGACAGTCTCACCTCAAGCTCGTCCTTGACAAGGGTTCGCACGACTTTCATCCCTACAAGATCCCTCGCCACCTGGACGGTAGGGCGGGAATAGAAGTCCCGGCCTAGGCAGCTGTTCACAAGAATTCCTCTAGCGAACTCTTGCCATCCTCCATTGCCTTCAGTGACGCCGCGAGTTTTTTCAGGTCAGACTCCAAAACTGAAACTAGGCTTTTTCTATAGATGGCCGCTGCCGGATGGATTGTAAGAAAATACTTTTGGCCTGCCTTTTCCACTACCTTGCCCCTGTTTGCAGTTATGGAACCGCCTCCCAGCAGAGACGAGTACGCGGTGCGACCAAGGATGCAAATGACTTTTGGCCGGATAAGATCAATCTGCCTTTCAAGATACGGCCTGCAGGCCGAGACCTCGTCGTCCTCTGGAACCCTGTTGCTCGGCGGCCTGCACTTTACGACATTTGTTATAAAGACCTGAGATCTTTCAATGCCCGCCTTCTGAAGGAGATCGTCAAGAATTCTACCCGCTGCCCCAACAAACGGTCTGCCTTTTTCGTCTTCGCTTCTGCCCGGGGCCTCTCCGATAAACATCACTT
>JAKEIF010000011.1 GCA_022545875.1 Nitrososphaera sp. | reverse complement strand
GTGCTCTGCGCGAGGCTCCTATACGAAAGCCTCCCATTTCGAGCCAACAGGTTGAGGATTTTCTTGTCCTTCTCATCCAGGAGCTGGCCGGCCAAAAGGTTCAACTGCAGATTGACCATCTGAGCCTATTAAACGATTTTTCTGGCCTGCCCAATTGTATAGTCGCGCCATCCAAAGTGGAACGAGAGGGTGCAATGAGGGCGACTATGTTGAGTCAAACTACGATCCATGATAAATGCAAATATCGGCAAAGGATGCCCATGAACGAAAATAGTTCATCGGAAACATCAAGCGCCGGCAGGCTGGCGATCGCGCAAATGAACAACAGCTACTCATGCACATCATGCGGCAGCTCATTCGACGCAAGCCCGCTGGACAGCCTGCACGAATCGTCTTCGGTCTACCAGTGCTGGAAGTTTGACTGGGTTGAACGCTGCTATCAATGCGGTAGCTGCGGCACCACTACTGTGCTGTACTGGCACCCGGAGAAACATAAGCACCGTGATTATGCCACGCTCGAGGAAATGAGACGCGAGATTGGCAAGGACAAATCAGCCCCACGCCGAGCCTATGTCGAGAGGATGGTGGGATACTAAAATGACTACACTTAGCGCCCAGTCAAGTGGCACGGATGAATCTGAAATTCGATTGCTTTACACCCGGCTGATGAATGGCTGGAATCTTGGAAGCGGCGAAGCATTCGCCGCACCATTTGATGACGATGCAGATCTGGTTGCATTTGACGGGACCCACTTCAAAGGCAGGGAGCAAATTGCCTTATTCCACCAAGAGGCATTCAACATGTTTCTCAAGGGTACACGCCTTGTCGGAAAGGTGAGGAGCGTAAAGTTTCTGAGTCAAGAGATCGCAGTGATGCACACGGTTGGTGGAACGATCATGGCAGGCAAAACGGACATTGAACCGGAGCGAAACTCCGTCCAGACAATAGTTGTGGCAAAGCGAGGAGGAAAATGGAGCATGGTCGCATTCCAGAATACGCGAGCCACTTATGTGATACCGACCGGACAGGGTGGAGGCTTGACGGAAGAGCTGCGGAAGCTTCTATAGCAGGCCTTACTAGAAGAACCCCTTCCGCATGTTGATCCCATATTCAAGGAATGCCTCTAGAGAGCATGCAAATTGCATCCACCCCTGGCAGTTCATGTACCAGCTTGACAGACCCTTTTCGTTCTCTTTCCGACCTGACTGTAATCTTGATCGACGTTGACTCGGGATCGAGCGACTCAGATTTCATTTCCACGTACAGTCATAGTCATCGTCAGCTGCCTTCCGCTCCAGAACAATAAACTCGTCGCGACCACTCTGACGCACGTGAACAGGAAATCCGCGAAATCCCATGTCACCGTTTTCCCCTGATTAGGCGGAGCGCTCGCCGGCCCTGTCGTAAAATATTCCTTCAGCTTCACCGGATTGTAGATGGCATTGGCATCAAATACTTCTTTTACGGGCTTTTGGATTTTCGCTTCAACCTGAAACTTTAGCTCTATCCAACCTGGATTTGCTGCTGCGATATTTAACTTTCCATTCTGGATCTATCTGTCGCTGGTGAGTGATTTTACTACCTCGGTCCATGCTGCTCCGATATTATCCCTGTTGTACCCTCCTCCTCCAAGCCCTATGATGCGACCGTTGCAGTGCTTGTGAGCAAGGTTATGCAATACATCTGCCGCATGCCTGTGAGCTTTAGCAGAATACTGGAGGTGCGTTATCGGATCGCCTGCGAGGCTGTCTGCGCCGCACTGCAGTATTATCAGCTCGGGTTTTGCATTGTCGACAAATTCCTCGATCCTTGCAAATTCTTCGGTGAACCTCTCGTCGCCTGCACCGGGTTCGACCGGGATGTTTAGCTTTGTGCCTGCCGCCACACCCTTGCCTGTTTCATTTGGATAACCGGTTCCCGGGAAAAGGTGGCGGCCGTCTTCATGAATGTCTGCAAAGAACAAGAATGGATCGTCTTCAAACTCGTAAAAGACTCCGTCGCCGTGGTGGGCATCGATATCGATGTACGCTATCCGCTTTATTCCGTATTTCCGCCTAGCTGCCATTATTGCGACTCCGATGTCATTAAACACGCAAAAGCCGGAAGCAGTGTCGCGCATAGCATGGTGGAGGCCGCCTATTGGATTGAAGGCATGGTCGATCTTGTTGCCAGCTCCGTCTTTTCCTACTATAATAAAATCTAGGCCGGCAAGAGTAGAACCAACAGTGTAAAGCGCTGCCTCAAACACGCCCTTGAATGCCGGCGTGTCGCCCTTGTCGAGCAACGTGCCTCCGCGCTTTGATGCCATCTTGACTAGGTCGACGTATTCCTTATTGTGGAAGGTTAACGCGTCTTCTTCTGATGCGATTGCCGGGCTCTCCGCCACAACATTTGCGACTTTTTCGGTCTGCAGCCTTGACCAGAACGCATGGATCCTGTCATTGCCCAGAGGGTGGGAGCTGCCAAATCCATACCTGGCAAGCTCTTCGCCAAAGAATACGGCAGTCTGGCACACATCCTCAAGATGCAGGTACAGCAATTAAAGAATTCCACCGCCATTTGATGTTCTGCGGCGACTACACTGCAAGGGTTGCTGTTAAATATTGAATACGCTTTAGCAAAGATGCCAATTGTTCACAGGCATCATAGAGGGGACTGCCAAGGTAAAATCAATCTCTAAAATAAGGAATGGAGCAGATACATTGCTCCGCGTACAACTTGGCAGGCTCGGACGTGGGCTCAGGATTGGTGACAGCGTCTCTATAAGCGGCGCCTGCCTAACAGTGAGCAGGCTCTCAAAAGGCGACGCGGAATTTCAGATGGTCGCAGAGACCGTAAGGCGCACAAGCCTTGGCTCACTAAGGCCAAATGACAGGGTAAACATTGAGCGGTCGCTCAAGGTAGGAGAAAGACTAGAAGGTCACTTTGTTCTGGGCCACGTCGACGGTACAGGCATGATCAAAGACATTATAGAGAAACCGACGGAAACAACGATATGGATAAAGCTCGATAAAGCGCTTACCAAATCAGTTGTGCCAAAAGGCTCTATTGCAGTCGACGGAGTTAGCCTTACTCTGGTAGATATTGACGGAGACAGTGTCTCTATTTCACTTATTCCCCATACTCTAAAAATGACAACGCTTGGCGCCAGGTCAAAAGGGGACAGAGTCAATATCGAGACAGACATACTTGGCAAATATGTAACGCATAATTTGAGCTCTTGAATTCGAAGTTAAGGCAAATTCCGCAAAAAGCTTTTAGTCTAGCGACCCGGCAATTATACTAAAACGCGTTTTAGTATAATTGCGACATTATTTGTTATACAAAGGTATAGATCCATAATTTCATCATGATTTCATGGCATCAAGCCTGACACAGTCTTTACAGATTCGCTGCGACATTATAACATCGCAGTAAGGACAGTGTTTCCAGACGCGAAGCGAGTAGAGAATTGCGGAATTGCCAAACGCGAGAACAACAACAGAATTGAACGCATGAATGGCACTCTTAGGGTACGTGTAAGGGTACAGCGCGGATGGAAAACACAGAAAACAGCTTTAGCGGAAGGAAACAGAATACAGTACAACTTTGTAAAGCCACACATGGCGTTGGAAGGTCGAACACCAGCTCAGATTGCAGGGTTAGACGTGAAAGGCTGGAAAGATTTGCTTTCTCTGGCTATAAAGAAAAATGGAAATTCAAAAGTGTAAAGTCTTTCCGGAAAAGCTAAAGGTGACCTTTTAACTAATATAAAATGAGTGTTGAATTTGCCTGCCTTTGAATCTCTGGCGAGCTATTGCAGCGCGCATGCACACTGGAATGAAGGTTGCTATCTTTTTGTTTCCGATAGGAGTAATTGGCGGTTTGGTCATTGGTTTTATAATTTTTGGGCAGAATACCATTCCAACAGAAACTCTTGCAACAATTGCCATCATTATCGCAATAGCCACATGGTTTGGATCAGGAGCTGATTATTTGGGATTCTTGATAAATTGGTATAAAGAGAAACAGACCAAAGAAAATGAAAAGGCAAGCAGACTTGAGGAAGAAAAGAAACAGAGAGAACAGAAACTTGCAGAGCATTGGAACAAGCTAGTAAAAAGATCTGGGTTAGAAGAACATTTCCACTATTTGTATTCGGAGGATTTCTCGCAAAAGGCAGAGCTATTGTTTAGGTACAGAAGGAGGATATTGGAACACCTTTACACAGGACAAAGGGAATTGTATGATTTGATTGTAGGGGTTCCAATTCAGAGCAAAAAAGCGGCTGACCAAACCCGCGAGCTGACAAGAGAAATAACACAGGGTGTTAGAGATGCCGCGCAAGCAATAGGGTTTCCCGACTCTAAGAGTGTCACTCAACAAGATCCGCATTTCTACGAGGAAGGAATAGTTCAACAAATTTTCGACAAGGCATGTACGGATAAGTGGAAAGACCTTAGATATGATGTTAGAACAGAACCTCCGAACCAGTTTTATATTATTGATCCCGGCGGAAATGAACCTAATGTAAATAATGCTGGCGAAAATCTTGTTCAACAACTTGTGACAGAGCTTAACAGATTCGCTAATAATCCTGAGATGTGTAGGAAGCTTCGAGATTATCGAGAGACCGCACGGCGTGCTAGCGAAATGCGTTTCACTGCAGACAGATGGTTCAAGGAGCTGTTCGTTTCAATTAATGATGGAACTGGTGTGTTGGGCGGGGCATGTAATGGTTGCCTCACTCCTGAATATCGCGATGAAAATGATATTCCCCTATTACGATCCTTGCTATCTCAGCTACAGTAGCAAGTCGTTTCTGCTTCACTCTAGCTGGTGTTCACAACTATCTTGCGGAGCATTTCCTTTATCTCTCTCAATAACTGATTGTTTTCAGCCAAAATCTTCATGAGCTCTTTGTCAGAGATTTTTTGCTCGCTTTGAGAGGTCAAGCAAGGAATAATGGAATGTAGTTACATATAGGCTAGCTAGGAACATTTCGCCAACCGTTATGCAACAACTGTTTCAAACAACCGTTAATGCAACACAACCACAATTGTGGTAGCTACAAGTATTTTAGTAATCTTTTAATAACAACCCGCTCAAGCTTTCTTGTTGTCGCTTAATGAGACAATAGCAACTCTCAAGGCGGGTAAAATTGTCATGGTCTACGATGGCAAAGGCAGAGAGAATGAGGTAGATATGGTGATAGCAGCAGAGTTTACGAGGCCCGAGCATATCTCATCGATGAGAAACGATGCTGGCGGGCTTGTCTGCCTTGCAATAACTCATGAAGTTGCCACAAAGCTAGGCCTTGCATACATGCACGACATGATTGCAAGCTTTGGAAAGGTAAACCCGATTTTTTCAAAGTTAACTGAGGGCAGAGCGGCTTATGGCGACAAGCCTTCATTTTCAATTTCAATAAACCACAGAGACACGTTTACGGGCATTACAGACACAGACAGGGCGCTTACGATCACAAAGATGGCTTCAGTTTGCAAGAATATAGAGACCACCGGAGTCGAGGAATTTTCAAAGGGCTTCAGGGCCCCGGGCCACGTACCCCTCCTGATAGCGTCAAAACACCTGTTGCAGGAAAGGATGGGCCATACTGAACTTTGCGTCTACATGGCCAAGCTCGCCAACATCACTCCTGCAATTGTCATGTGCGAAATGATGGACTCTGGCACTCACAAGTCGCTGTCACTTGAAGCTGCAAGCAAATATGCCGGAAAGCACGGCATTCCGCTTGTTGATGCAGGCGAGCTCAAAGCGCATGCGAAGGTGGCCTAGGTAGTATTTGCCAGTACGACTTGCAATAGTGGTTTCCGAGTTCAACAGCGGGATTACGTTTAGGATGCTTGACAGGGCACGAGAACATGCAAACAGGGTTGGCGCCAAGATAAGCAACATCCTCTACGTTCCAGGCACGTTTGACATGCCGCTGGCGGTAGACAAATTACTCAAAAGGGTAGATGTCGACGCGGTAGTGACCCTTGGGGCAGTAATAAAGGGCGACACGAGGCATGACGACATTGTGGCAGAAAACGCGGCAAGGCTGATAGCGGATCTTTCGCTCAAACATGGCAAACCTGTCGCGCTTGGCATTACTGGCCCCGGCATGACGCTCGATCAGGCAAAAGAGCGCGCGGAACTTGTACCTAAAAGATCCGTCAATGCCGCAGTCAACATGGTAGTCAGATTAAGAAAGCTACAAAAGACAGCGAAAGGCGCGGGGACAGTGGTAATCGATGATACAGCTGACAATAATTAGGATCGAGGGCTATGGCCCCTGGACAGTCACGCTTGGAAGCGACAGGGAGGCCCAGCTGCAGATGCTCCAAGCAAGGATTTACCATGATGTGCAGCGCCTCTTCAATGAGAGAAACTGCATCGTCTATTTCAACAGGTTCGACGAATATTTCGCAGTCACAAACGGCCTTGACAACAGCGGCCACGCAGAAATCCAGAAAGAATTAGCAGTGAGTTATCCCGACCTGCGCATGTCTATGGCCATCGGCGTTGGAAGGACTGCACTTGAATCCAGCCTTGGCGCCTACAATTCAAGAAAAGAAGGGCGAATGACTGATCAAAGCGCAAGGATTTTCGGGACATCTCAAGATGCAGACACGACTCAGATAATGCATATCGACGTCGATAGCTCTACCAAAGTCGGCGACAGGCTTTCCCCTTATGAAGTGACCGCGCTAGTTGTAAAGATATACAGCAGGCTTGCAGAGGAATTTCTGCGTCTGGATTCGCTTACTTTTTTTCTTGGTGGCGACAACTTTATGGTACTTTCAAATGGCGTGACAAAAGAACAGGCCGACCAGGTAATAAGGAAAGTTACTGCCGGAATTGACATCAAGCTAAACTGCGGAATCGGGATCGGCAGAACCGGCCGCAAGGCGGCAGAAGCGGCAACAAAGGCACTTGATACCATCAGGGATCTGCGCAAGGAAGGAAAAATCCAGCCAATCTATGAGATACGATGCCCGTGATCATTAACGATGCAAGCCTGCTTTTGGGACGAGAACTCGAGTATGTCGAACGCGGACATTTGGTAATTGAACAGGGCAGAATAAAGAGCGCAGCCAGAGGTACGTACAGCGGTAGTGGACAGGCGTTTGACGGCAGAGGTTTTTTAATAATTCCAGGGTTCATCAATGCTCACACCCACATCGCTGATTCGATAGGAAAGGATATCGCAGCCACTCAAAAGCTCGACGAAAGGGTCCATCCTGTATTTGGCGCAAAGAAGATGATACTTGAAAAAAGCACGCCGGAGCTCCTAAAGATCTTTGTCAGAAATACTGCCTTGTCCATGATGAGAAAAGGGATCGTGGCTTTTGCAGATTTTCGCGAAGGGGGAACCGACGGAATCAGGCTACTCAAGGAAGCAACCGCGAGTCTGCCGATAAAATGTATTGCCCTTGGGCGGACCGGATATTATACAAGTCCAGAAGCGCCTGGCGACATACCAGAGGAATATATCAAAGAAGCCCGTGAAGTGGTCAAGATATCGGACGGGCTTGGGATTAGCGGCGCAAATGAAAATACCGATTCTGCGCTTTTGAGCTATCGACAGCTCGCAGGACGCAAGCTGCTTGCGATTCATGCAGCCGAGTCCAAGGAGGCTGTTTTATTTTCAAAAATGCATGCCGGCAGGACGGAAGTTGAAAGGATAACGCATCATATGAAACCCGACTTTATGGTGCACCTGACAAACGCTAGCGATGACGATATCAACCAAGCCGCAAGAAACCACGTCGGGATAGTAGTCTGCCCGCGCGCAAACGGCGTGCTGGGGGCCGGAGTCCCGCGCGTGTCGAGAATGCTCAGGTCGGGTTGTACAGTCGCGCTCGGAACAGATAATGTCATGTTAAACTCGCCCGACATGACCCGGGAGCTTGACTACATCTGGAAAGTATCTAGGGCAACGGAGGGAGAAATGTTGGACGCGCGTGAGGTCTTGAAGATGGCTACTGTAAATGCCGCAGATATTCTAAGGATCAATTCGGGGTGCATCGATGAGGGGCGCTCCGCTGACCTCATATTCATTGACAAAAGACACGCCGATCTTTACCCCATGCACGACCCACACGCGACGCTGATCCACAGGCTGAGCCAGAGCTCGATAACGTCGGTCATGATAGATGGCCGGTTCGTGGAGGCAACCAATTGAAGCTGATTATCAATGGCGCGATGACAGTCGATGGCAAGATAGCCACCGCAGCTGGTGATTCCAAAATATCCTCGAAAGAAGACCTGATCAGGGTGCACAAGCTGAGGGCCTCAGTCGATGCAATCGTAGTGGGCATATCCACCATCATGGGAGATGATCCCCGGCTCACTGTCAGGCTCGCAAAGGGAAAAAGCCCGGCGAGAATCGTAGTGGACAGCAAGGGCAGGATCCCCCTGGAATCCCAGGTGCTTAGCACCGCCAGAAGCGTCAGGACAATAGTCGCAGTCACATCTCAAGCGCCGGAAGAAAAGATAGCCAAGATCAGGGAGACTGGCACTGAGGTCCTTGTCGTCAAAGAAGGAAGTGGCTATAACGTCGCAGTGCCACACGGGGTGGACCTAAAGCAGCTATTCCTGTCGCTAGAAAGCATGGGGATGAACAAGGTCTTGGTTGAAGGTGGAGGAGAGCTCAACTGGTCGCTCTTGCGACTTGGAATGGTGGACGAGCTGACAGTGACAATCGCGCCAAAGATCGCAGGCGGCAGACTTGCCACAACGCTTGTCGAAGGGGATGGCTTCGACCAGATATCCGACGGCATCAAGCTAAGGCTAGAGCGCGTCGTGCGTAAAAAATCGGGCGAGCTCGTGCTGCGCTATCGTCCAACCTAGAGGCACACAGCACTTTTTAACCTCGTCAGTAATAATGCAACTCTGCATCAGATGAACACTGCCAAGTTTCACGTCGGGCAGACAATTGACGGTGTAAAGTTTGAGGTGGACCGCGCGTCGCTGACAAAGCACGCAATAATCCTCGGCGCCACCGGTTCGGGCAAGACCGTCCTGTCCAAGGTGCTTGTAGAAGAGGCTGCCCTGCAAGGCATCCCCACTTTTGCAATCGATCCAAAGGGGGACATCGGGAACCTGGCGTTCAGATCGGCGCATTTTGATTTTTCAGATTGGTCAGGGAGGGAGGCCGACGCGATGAAAATCGACAGAGCAAAGCACGCAGAAAACCTCCAGAAGCATTACCTTGGCAAGGCGGCAGAGTTCAAGGTTGCGCCCGGCTCTGCCGAAAAATTGGAAAAAGTTACGGTGCGGATATTCACGCCCAAGTCAGCTTCCGGCTTGGCGGTTGGAATTTCACCCGACCTCTCTGCTCCTGACGACTTTAACAGGCTGCTGAGCGAGGACATTGCCTCAGCAGCTGATCTCTTGGACCTCACCTCGTTTAACCTCCTGCGCCTGGCAGGCTATAGCGAGGACGACAGAAAAGAGATCACGTTCGTCTCTGCAATTCTCGAAAACGCGTGGAAGGCGGGCCAGAGCCTGACGGTCAGCGAACTCATTCGCAGCATAGAGAGCCCATCATTTCGGTCAATAGGCTCGCTCCCCGTTTCAAAGGTCGTCTCTGACAAGGAAAGAAAGGACCTTGCAACAAAGATAAACCTGCTAATCTCCGACCCCAAATTGAGGTCATGGTCATCTGCAGAGTCGATTGACTTCTCTGAGCTTTTCGGCAGCCCGTCTATCAATGTGCTCGATCTCCGGAACATCCAGTCAGAGCAGGAAAAGCACCTCTTTGTCGAGCTTGTGCTGCAGCGGTTATTCCAGTGGCTGATAAAGCAGGGCAGCGCGCAGACGCTTCGCTACCTACTTTACTTTGACGAAATAGCGGGGTACTGCCCGCCGGTCAGGGAACCTCCTTCAAAGAAGCTGCTCTTGCTGCTTATCAAGCAGGCCAGGGCTTTTGGGCTGGGGATGATTCTTGCAAGCCAGAACGCCGTCGACCTTGACTACAAGGTAATCTCTAACGCAAACGTGCGGTTTATCGGCCGGCTGGGAGCCCAGCGCGACATCCAGCGCGTAAGCGTAGGCCTAGAGCTCGATTCTTACGCAGAGCAGGAAATTTCAAGGCTTGGACCCGGAGAATTCTATTGCAACGTTTTTGATCCAAAGTTCAAGTCGGTAGTAAAATCAAGGTGGACGCTGTCATACCACAGAGGCCCGCTTGAGGATAGCGAAATCGCGGCGCTCATGTCCTCGCTAAAAGCCGTAGAGCCGCCAAGGCAGCAGAAGGTTGCCGAAGCCTCTGCAGAACAGCCCGAGGAGGAAGAGTCTGCAGAATCTCCGATCGAGATTGAGGAGCGGGAAAGGCCCGAAATTATTTCAGCAGTCAGCGACGAGACTTTTCTCATGCTCGCAAAAAAGTTTGAGCCGCCAAACCTCTCTAGCTTTATCAAGCTGGGCAGCAACGTGATGTCGCTCAAAATTCTCTCTGTCGAGCAGCAGGAAAGATTCTACCCGATATTTGAGCTGAGCGCGTCTGTCTTTGAAAAGAGTTATGCAAAGCAATCGCTTGACAAGTTCGTTGAAGTTGCAGCTTTTGGCGGCAGGCTGATAGAGCTCCCAAAGGAGCATTCGATAGTGGCGCGCAGAGACATCCCTGCTGAACTGAGGGAGGAAGCAACACAATGGAAGGGAGGGCTTCAAAAGACAGTCGCCGAAATTGAAAGAGGCCTTGCAAATACGTTTGACATTCTAATCGAGGAAAAGAGAAAGGAATACATCTCTGCAAAATCTGCCAAGCCCAAGGCCAAGATCGCCGACATTGAGGCAACTGTCGCATCGCTCCACAAGACGATCAATTCAGACATTGACGCCGCAAAGGAATATGAAAAAATCTACAAGGACCTAAAGAAGGAAAGCAAGAAGAGAAAGGGCCTCAAGGCTCGACTCATCTCAGCGGAAAACAAGATCGATACAAAGAACCAAAAGATCCTTACAACGAGGAGGAGGATAGAGCAGCTCCACACAAACAAGAAGGACCTCGAAGACAAGCTCGTAGAGATCAAAGAACAGGAAGAGGAGAAATTCCATGAAGCACTGAACAACATAAAGAGCAAGACCGGATTTCGCATTACCGGATGGCTTGTCGAAGTAGTATACAGGGCAAGAATAATAGTCAATGAAGGCAAGGAGCACTATGGCGATGTCGCTTGGAGCTCACACACCGGGATCGGGACCTGGGGCAGATGTTCCGCCTGCTCTATCGCGCTCAGGGAAGGCTGGACGTGCGCATGCGGCAGCCTGCTGTGCAACGCTCATCTAGCGTATTGCAAAATCTGTCTTGAGCCGGCATGCCTTGAGCACCGCTCGATATGCCACATATGCGACTCTACTTTTTGCGCGGCTCATCACATCAAGTGCGAGATATGCAGGTCAAACGCGTGTTCTGTCCACAGCGGAACCTGCAGCACGTGCAATAGAAAAGTGTGCAGTGATTGCTCTCAAAAGAAGGGACTTATCAAGAGCAAGGTAATCTGCAGCGGCTGCGCCGGATAAGCACCTCCGCTGTTCGACAAATGCCGCCGCGTACTAGTTTTCATTTTAGAAGATTGTTCGAGCTCGATTATAAGCGGCGGCACGCTCTCATTCAAGTTGAACCGCCCCGCAGTTGGCGTCCTAGCGCTAGCAATCCTCTGCTCCGTCATACTGCCGGCCAACGGGCAGATGGAAGGAATCCCTGTAAGCAATGCGCTAGTAGTAATTGCCGACCGGGACGCCAGAGAACTACAACAGCTGTTGCGAGCCGGGGGCACTCCGTCAAACATTGACAAAATGGTAGAGGCGGCGCAAAGGCTGCTAGCCTCGTCTGCCTATCGGGTTTCAACCGGTGAAGAAGGCCGGTTCGAAATCAGTGCACCATTTGCTCCCGGAATTTACAACGCTAGCGTGTTTGCTCCCGGGTACGTAGCGACCGGTGGGCCTGCAGCAATTACAGTCGATGGCATGCGCACATCACAAAATGTCACAGTCTATCTGCAGCCTTCAGCGGTGCTTACAGGAAGAGTCACCGATCAGGAAGGAAAGCCTATTCCCGGCATAATCGTTGCAGTCGGTAACAGGCACTCTAGCAATTACGATGTCACGATGGACGATGGCGTCTTTGTACTTGACACCGGGCTCAAGACCGGCGCCCACCAAATCCATGCGTTCAAGCCTCCGGTGGCAAATCTCACCAAGCTGCAGGATCTATATGGCGAAATCAACCTGCCGAGTGAGAGCAGGGTGCCGCCGTTTATCACGGTCGAGAATGCCGGATACGTCTCTTTTGCGTCGACGGTAAAGCTCGAACAGGGTAAGCTTACCGTACTCAACATTCCATTGCAGAAATCAGATGTTGTATCTGGAAGAGTTACAAATACCGGAGGCGACCCGGTTTCAGGAATTGCTATACTGGCCTTTGGCCAGAACAGCGATGACGTCAAGTCTGTTGCCATTACAGACACAAACGGAAATTATACATTGGAAAATGATCTTGCGCCGGGGCAGTACGACCTTATCGTCCCATCAATCTTTGGCCGGGGATATTCCGCTTACAATGCCAACCTGACGGTGCCTGCGAATGAAGCGGTTAATTTTGTGCTACAGAATTCCAGTATCATTGAAGGAAGAGTAGTTGATGCAAATGGCGATGCGGTGACTGGTGCGAGAATCCTTGCCATAGAAAAAGAGGCTGCTCAGACCGACAGCATCAAAGAATTTCTTGCCGGAAGCATGGCGGAGACCACTTCGGATGCTGACGGCAGGTTTGTCATAGATCATGGACTGGCTAACGGCACGTATATTGCGACAGCCTCGATTGGAGACGTGCCAATTTCAAATTCTGTAGAGCTGAGTCCCGGCAAGACCACAGCAGAGATCCCTCTGGAATTCACTGATATCATTTCAATAGAGGGCTCTGTCAGGGACCCCGCCGGATTGCCGATAGAAAATGCATCCGTCATTCCAGGGTTTGCCAGCGTCTTTTCAAGACCCGATGCATTTGCCGTCGCCTCCGGAACTGATGGGAAGTTTATTTTGAGAGCACCAGTAAATGCTGAAGCCGGAGAATCGCTGTACGATGAAGTGGTTATTGCGGCCGCCGGCTATGAAACTGTGACTGCTCAAGTGGATAGCAGCATGAACGTAACTCTGGATAAGGTCGCGAGCTCTACAATTACTGGAACCGTAATCGCGCAAAGGTCCCTACAACCGCCTGTCGAGATCGCGCTTTCAAGGCAGGGAACGATCAGTTTGGATCACAATGGCACCATCTACCGCGTCGGGCTGCACACCAATTCACGGGTAATTGACGCAAGCTTAGACCAGCCGGCGAAAAAGATCAATATTCAGCTGGAAGGGATACAGGGGACTGCAGGCATGTCGGAGCTTGCCATACCAAAGGAACTTCTCTCTGGACAGTTTGCAGTGACACTTGACGGCGCAATGAATGAAGAGTTCACAATGTCAGAGAACCAAACCCATTCAGTCATCCGAGTAAGCCACGATCACAATTTGCAAGAGCTCACAATTCAGGGAACAAGCGTGGTGCCAGAATTTCCTGTAGTCTCTGCAATCGCAGCTCTTGCTGTGGCGGCTGCGCTAGCCTACAGGAGACTAAGGGCTAGTTGAACATGCAGTCTGCGAAAAAGTGACCTTCAGCTGTGCGTACCAAGATGCAATTGCTGCCAGGTCCCTGCTCTGGGGTGCCCGAGACGGCAGTGGTAGTGGTTGTCGGAGAGTTGCTGAACGAGGCTGCAAGAAAGCTGCTGATGAAAAAGACCAGGGCAATTACCATCATCATCAACAGCAGGATGCGCGACTTGTTGCTTGTAGCGCTCACGGCTAGGTTACTTCGTGTCAGTACCTTGTATTCTTTTCTGTGTGTTGCCATCATGATTTTTAACCTTCTAGGGCTACTATTCTCAGGATGTTTGAGAACGAAGATACCCTGCGCAGGTTCATGACTGAAAGGGCCGAAGGAGAATTCCACGACAGCTATGCCAAGGCGCTGGAGCTGGTCAGGTCGGAATTTGGGATCAAGTACCCCATGATAATCGGAGGGAAGAAGGTATGGACCTCTCAAACAGTTCCCCAGTACTCGCCGATTGACACGAGGCTCCTGCTCGCCAGGCTCCCTGCAGGAGATAGCCGGCACACTAAGCAGGCAGTCGCTGCAGCCAAAAAGGCGTTTGAGAGATGGTCAAGGCTAGGCTATCACGAGCGCGTCAGGATCATGAAGTCGGCCGCAGACCTTATGAGCGAAAGAAAGTTCGAGCTTGCTGCTCTTGTGTCATACGAAAATGGCAAGAACCGGTACGAAGCGATTGCGGACGTAGACGAGGCGATAGACTTTGTGCGCTACTATGCCGAAGAAATGGAGCGAAATAATGGCTATGAAACGCCCATGAAGAGCGCTTCTCCGAACGAAAAAAGCAAGAGTGTCATGAAGCCCTACGGGGTCTGGGGCGTGGTTGCGCCGTTTAATTTCCCTGCTGCTATTCTGGTCGGAATGAGCACCGGCGCATTAATCACCGGCAACACCGTGGTGCTCAAGCCGTCAAGCAACACGCCTATTATTGCTTCCAAATTTGTGGAAATAATGAAGCAGGCGGGGCTTCCAGATGGAGTCCTCAACCTAGTCATTGGCTCCGGGAGCAAGGTCGGACGCGAGCTCGTGTCTAACAAGGATGTCTCTGGAATCGTGTTCACCGGCTCTCGAGAAGTTGGCTACGGAATGTCAAAGCAGTTCAGCATCGCCCGGCCAAGGCCCTTGATCGCAGAGCTTGGCGGGAAAAACCCTGCAATAGTCACAGAGACTGCAGACGTTAACAAGGCAGCCGAAGCAGTAATGAAGGCCGCATTTGGCTACTCTGGCCAAAAGTGCAGCGCTTGCTCTAGAGTCTACGTGCACAAGAGGGTGAAAAATGAATTCCTGCAAAAGCTTGTCGAAAAAACAAAGAACCTGCCGGTTGGAAATCCTCTGGAACAAAATACCTACGTGGGCCCGCTTGCCAACAAGGACGCTTACAGAAATTACCAAAAGTACGCAAGGATTGCCGCAAAGGAAGGCAAGGTTCTGGCCGGCGGATCCGTGAAAAAGGATGGCGAGCTGAAACATGGCTACTACGTCGAGCCGACCATTGTCTCAGGTCTTCCAAGGAACCACCGGCTTTTCAAGGAAGAGATGTTTGTCCCCATCTTGTGCGTGGCCGATTTTGAAGAATTTGGCGATGCTGTCGAAATGGCAAATGAGGTGGACTATGGTTTGACCGCCGGCATATTTACCGGAAAGCAGGGCGAGATACAGGAGTTTCTGGACCGCATCGAAGCCGGCGTCGTTTACGTAAACAGGCAGGCCAGCGCGACTACCGGAGCGATGGTCGGCTGCCAGCCCTTTGGCGGCTGGAAGGATTCGGGCACGACAGGAAAGGGTACAGGCGGACCTCATTATCTTACGCAGTTTATGAGAGAGCAGAGCCAGACAGTGGCACAGGACTAGTCTTGGACCAGAGACCGCGCCAGCAAGAGCAGGTTTCTTTTTCGCTCCCTCAGCCTCCGCACAGAGTACGGGAGCCATTGCGCTCCATATGGTATATACTCTGAAACAGAGAATCCCTTTTCGACAAGGTCGCGCTTTAGCTCGTCGCGGATTCCCATCAAGAGCTGGAACTCAAACTGCGAGCCATTTGAAAATGAAATTGCTTCGTCGATGAGTTTTGAGTCATGCGTGGCAACCGCAAAAAAGTTGGCGGATTCGTGCAGCATCTTCATCAGCTTTGAATAGTTGGCGTCAACTTCATCCCTTGTTTGAAATGCATGCTCTTCAGGCTCGTGGTATGCGCCTTTGACGAGCCGTACCATGCCTCCGTTCTCAAGGACGTGCAACAAGTCGCTGGCAGAACGCCGGAGGTATGACTGCATGGCGACTCCGATCATTTTATGCCGCTTGAATAGCTCAAGGTAGATGGCGATGGTATCTTCGGTGAACTTGACGGATTCCATGTCTATCCACATGAACTGGCCAAGCTCACTTGCCCTTGCGGCAAGCCGGCGATAGTTTGCAAGGCACATTTCATAGTCGATCGCAAGCCCCAGCTGGGTCGGCTTTACAGATACGCAGCCCCTGATCTTTTCAGCCCCTATTCTTTCTATTACGGACAAATATTCGTCGACTATGCTTTCCACCTCATCCTGCTTGCTAGTTTCCTCGCCCAGAAAATTTAGGATGGCCGCCATGCCTTTTGCATTGGCGTCTTTGGCTGCGGCAATGGCTTCGTCAGCGCTGTGGCCAGCTACCCACTTCTTCGCAACTTTGAAGAGGAGCCTCTCCATGAGGTTCGGGTCGTAGCTGTCCGAGTGGCCAGCAGGCTCCATGCATCACTTTACACGCTTCCCTGTGATAAGTTTTTCAAGAAATTATGCTTCAGCTGTCAGGTTTGAGAAAAGTTTCGAGTTCTTTCTGAGGGTCACTTCAGACACGCCCGCCGCTTCTGCGATTTCCATCTGGCTTTTCTGCTCGCCGCTGCTCAGGCAGGAAATATAGAGCACGGACGCCGCAAGGCCCATCGGGTCCTTTCCGGCGGCAAGCCCGCTCTTGACGACGTCGCGGATCATGTCAATTGCCCTCCGCTTGGTCCGCTCGCTGATATTCATCTTGTTGGCTACGCGTGAAACGCATTTGACAGGGTCTATTAGCGGCACCTTCAAGTCGAGCTCGCGGAGGATTAGCCTGTAGGCCCTTGCAAGATCTTTTTCCTTTGTATTGGTAGCCGCGATAATGTCGCCAAGTGTTCCGGAAATCCCCATTTCTCTTTGCACAATGTAAATTGCCGCTCCCATCAGGGCAAGCATGGTCCTGCCGCGCACAAGGCCCCGCTCCTGCGCCCTGCGGTAGATATACGCCGTTTTTTCAATAATGACATCAGAGAGGTTCAGTGTGCTGCGGAGCCTGTCAAGATGAATGAATGCCCGCCTTAGCGTGCGCTCGTCGTTGCCTTTTATCCTAAAGTCCCAAGTGCGCAGCCTGTCAAAGGTCGCCCTCATCGCAGCGTCAAGGCCGCTGCCTGCGCTCCTGTCGGGCCGGCCGATAATTGTAGAGAGCCCCTTTCCTGATCGGGCCAAAGATGTAGGGCTTGATCGTAGCTTGCTCTCCGGCTCTCGCGCCAGAACGCTCCAGCTCTCTGATTCATCGCCTATCCTTTCATGCATTACGAACCCGCAATTGGTGCATATCAGCTCTCCAGATTCGTGGTCGACTACCTTTTGGCCGTCGCCGCAGTTTGGGCATATGATAACATTGGGAGCAGGTCTCAGCACAATGCGTTCTTTATCCTCAGCATGCATTATAAGGGAAAAATGGGAATCAAGTAGAAGCTGATTAGGGAGTGACCCTCCAGCGGCTACCCCTCGCACGTGCCCAGCATTGTATCGCCCTCTGCAGCGTCAAAGTCTTCCACAATGTCGTTAGCCCCATAGCACCTGAATTCGTCGGCGCCGGGCCCTCCAAACATGGAGTTTGAGGCCAGCTCAGTAGCTGATTCTAGGATATCGTTGCCATCTTCCCCTCGAAGCACACCCTCAAATGTGGATTTCAAATAGTCGTCTCCGTCGTCACCCTGGGCGATGCTTGGAACGTCCGTGCTTATCTCGAGCCAGTCGTTGTCAGGTCCGCCAGAGAGCTCGTGTATGGCTTCGCCTACTCCTACTAACTTGTCGCTTCCAGATCCGCCAAAGATGTCGGCGGCATTGTCAACCGCCCTTGCATAGTCGTCGCCTGAATCGCCATGGATTGTAAAGCCTTGGCCTGTCCCTGAGTCGGCGATTGCATCGACATAGTCGTTGCCACCGCCGGCCCGCACTAGGGCTCCTGACTGCCTTATAGTAAAAGTGTCATCCCCGCCGGAGCCGTACAGCTCGTTATCCTGGGACGCCGACAGTTCGCCGGTCGCCCAGATTTCATCGTTTCCCGGGCCGGCCGACACATAGTTGTCGCCGTGCCATGCGTAAATATTATCATCCCCATCTCTCCCATGAATTGTGTCGTCTCCTGTTCCGCCGTACAGGTCGTCATCGCCGGCTTTGCCGTCTATGGTGTCATCGCCGCCAAACCCTCTGATTGTATCTGCATCCGAAGTTCCTTCGAGAGTGTCGTTTCCGCTTGTTCCGTCCAAAGTAATGGCAAAAGCAACAGGCGCAGCGGCCACTGAACTTGAAAAGAATGCCACAAATGCGAGGACTGTTGTTTTTCGCCTAACCGAAATGCCTTCAGACAACTATGTCAGTCATCTCTTAACCTATCCTCATTTTGGAATCCGAGTATTTACGCGGTGCTTCACATGATACAGGCTGGATTCTATAGAGGCTTTTCAGAGAGGGGGATGGAAAGAGGACTAGTACGGCTTGCGACTACACTTCACAATTTGCAACCGGCCAGCTTGAGACTAATCTTAAATATTTGGAACACGCACAGATTTACGGCATATGTCTGATCCAGTGATAGTGCGCTGGGAAAGAGTCATGCACAAGAACGTGCGGTCAAGAGACGGAATCGATGTCGGAAACATCATCTCGGAAGCGGGAGAAACTTTTACCTTAATGCAGGGCGCAAGCAGAGAATACAATGTCCCCAAATCCTGCGTGGAGGGATTTGACGGTGGCGAAGTGTTCCTCAACCTGTCCTACTCTGAACTAATGAAATACAAAGTGCAGTAAGATGCGGTGCTAGAGCTGTAGTGTCGCGGATGTAGGGTACCCTATGCCACTTCAAATCTGAATATTGTCAGCTCGACTATTATGCACCGCAGATCAGATCAAATAATCGGTGGTCGATTAAGAGGAGTGCTTATACTCATTAAGAGACATACTGTACTGGTTGAAGGCGCGTAACTACCGCGAGTCTGTTGACATCGTTCTCTCCCGGGTAATGATATCGTCTTCAAACATACGTTCGGCCAGCCTGATAGCAGCCACTGGTGTCCTGCGGCGGTTCAGGCTGCGTGACGACGTTAACCTACTTTTGAACCCACGCGAAATGGGCGACCTTATCCGGACGTCAAAATACGCGGCATCTTCATTTCGCAAATACTCGCCAAAGCTCGGCGAGCTAAGACACATGTACCTGGATTTTGAGAATATTCAGGCGTTGATATTCCCCATGCCCGACTACAATGTCTTGCTGGTTACGCTAGAGAAAGCCGAACAAGACATCCCTCGCATAGTGGCATTTATCACAAGGCTGCTTCAAAGCGAGGGGCTGATTCATGCAAGGTAGAGCAACGATTGCACATAGCCAGTCAAATAATATACGTCCTGCACGCATCGGGTACGAAGCAAATTGAGGCCCTATGTAGGATGCTCTGGCTGGTCGTACGAGGGGTGGCTCGGACATTTTTACCCGCCAAGGCTGGAAAACAGGCGTTGGCTTGAATACTACTCCGGAGTCTTTGATTACGTCGAAATCGATTCGTCATTTTACAAAATACCCAATAGGAACACCGCCATAAGGTGGGTGCAGTCAACCCCTGCGAACTTTAGGTTCTCTGCAAAGTTTCCGCAAGTCGTAACCCATGACACCCGGCTGGGTGGTGGATTAGATGCACTCGAACACTTTTTCGAGATAATGAAGCCTTTCCAGTCAAAGCTTCTGTGCCTGCTTATCCAGCTGCCTGCATCGCTGACAAAGAACGAAGGCCTGCCAAAGCTGGAAAGGCTCGCACCCTTGCTGTGGAAGAAATACCGCTATGCGATAGAAGTGAGGCACAGCTCTTGGTTTGACAGAGATGTCTACAAGCTGCTGTCAAAGTACAACATCTGCCTGGCGTGGAGCCAGCTTGACGCAATCCAGACGCCACCCGAACTGACTACAGACTTTTTCTATCTTCGGTTGATTGGAGACCGGAGCATTGACGAAAAGGATTTTGGCAAGATCCAGAAAGACAGGCAAGTGGAAATGGAAAAGTGGGCAAAGGTCGTGAATGCTGCAAAGAAAAAAGTCGTGTTTGGGATTGTTGCAGCAAATAACCACTATGCCGGTTTTGGTCCTTCGACAGCAAATGGCTTTAGGAAAATGATTGGATTAGAACAAGTGCAGTGGGAAGAGATGAAGCAAGGAAGACTTTGATATTTATGAACAATTGTGTTCTAACGAAACAATGACAGATGAATTAAACACTGCTTTGTGGCTATCAATATTGTCCTGTAGTATTTGACGCAGCAGGCTTAGCCGTTGGGATTTCTTTTATTATTGTATTTTCAGCCCTAGGCAGTAATTTCCCCTCTTATCATAGCAGGCAGCTAGCATATTACGACAAGCTTGGCATCGAAATACGGGATATGGAGGATGTATATCACGTCAATGAACCCATATCATTTACAGTTCAGACTAAAGGCGCCTCAGACAACCTGTGTAATGATCCACAGGTGAATGTTGGAATAAGCAATACGGAAGATGCAACAACTGCGTGGAGCTCGCCAATTACATTCCAAACAGCGCTACTCTGCGGAAATATTCCAGGCATTGACAAAGAATGGCGCTTTGGGTATCAAGGTGAGGAGTTGCCATACCAAAGTGCGCTAAGTCCAAGCCCGTATCAAGAGAATAGTATTGCAATGGAGCGGCCTGGAAAGTACAGAATAGTGGCAGAATTTGATGAACATGTAGCTGAGAAAGAATTTCAGGTCATATCCTCAGATGGCGGTATTTCGGTTACTGGCGAACGTATCCAATACTCAAACTAAGTTGCACTCTCCCATTCTAGTATCTGGGGCGGGAGAAGGAGAGAATGGGTGTAGTTATGGGAATAGTGTGAAGATGGTGTATGTAGATCTATGGGTAAGGGTAGTCGGGTGCAGGTATTGGAGTAGTAAGTAAGCGTATGAATGAACAAAGATGACAAAAGCTACATTAGTTCAATCAACTAGGTCTGGATTGACATGAATAACGCCAATCTTGTAGTCTTGGCTGTTATAGTCATTTTAGTAGGAATTACGTTTTCAACTTTAGCAGGTCATGCTTCTGGTCATTTTATTAATAAGCAAAGACTCATGTCTAGCCCGCTTAGAGTCCATAGTGAGCACTTCTCAGCAGCCCAGATTGAAGTCGGGCAAAACATTACTATTTCTGTAGCGATTGAGAGTTTGATTAATCGAAATGTCACCGTCTATCCTATTCAAATATTCCAAAGCTTCAACGGATTGCCATCAAGTTTTGTTTATGGTGATCATAAAGACTTTCTTCCAGATGCGGACGAATGGCAGGTAGTAGACGTTTCAGAAGAAAAAGCACAGCTCTATCCCGGAGAAACACGACCTTTCAATTACACCATTAGAGCTTTGAAACCCGGCTCTTATCATATAGATTCAGCCTTTGAATATGTGGTAGACTCGCCTGACTTTTCAGATAACCCAAGTGTTGCTGTGGCTAGGGGAAATACAATCGTTGTCACCCAAACTTCAATTTCTCCCTTTACCATGCATTCCAATACAACAAGCGGCAACTATTTGATAGAACTGAGCTGGAACATGGGAAATCAAGAAACTGGCAATTCCACCTCATTATCCTTTTACTTATCCATTTTAGATGCTAGAGGTTTTCCGCAAGATGCAGTTTCCTATGATTTTATCATCCGTAACGCATCGACTGATATGGTAATACAGAGGTTCTTGAATCAGCAAGTTGACGAGCTTGGTTCGGCTCGCCATATTGTTACGTTGGGCGGATCTACACCAGATAGTATAGTAGCAGATGTCATAATCAGATCAATAGGACGTCTACCAGTACTCCTTGAGGACAGGGCAACATTCGAAATTGTGGTGGTGCCAGAGTTTGGCTCCTTCTTTGTAGTAGGTGCGGCAGCAGCTGTTGTGTCACTCACTATCGTGCTCTCCCGTTCTAATATTTGGCTCGGGAAATAGTAGGAATAGCTGTAGTAGGGTGTAGGTATAGGAGTAGTGAATAAATGGCAGATGAAGCCTGTTCTTGCTATCCATTTTTTAACTGATTAAAATCAGGCTACAATTTTAATAGCTGAATCAGAAATGAATATTCATCTTTGACTGAAGCAGGATTTAGAGATTCCAGATATTGGATGACTCATTTGGTGTTGCCCGTACTAGCTGCGGTTATTGCTGCAGTCATAATTGCCAGTTTCCTGTCAACAAAGAACGTCGTCTTCGTCAATGCTCCCCCTAACCTCTTCAATGAAGGATATAATCCATTCCTTGGAACATGGCAGAATGGAGATGCAGTATTCTATGGATTTACACAGGTAGTCATTGAGAAGGATGAGAACAATCTAGTTTGGGCAGAATTATTCACTGTATGCATTGACCATAATTGCAGCTTAGGAAAGGTGAGAGCTGAACTGAACGGACAGACACTCTCTGCTCACCATGTTACTGATGACAGGAGTCTATCAATGGTTATGTCCTTCCCAGCTGGCACAACAATGATGATGGATTTGAGCTACAGTCAAAAGACGCCTGAAGGAGGCAAGAATTCAGGTCAGGCAACCCTTGGCTTCAATAAAGTCTGATTATAGCAGTCGCAGCTTTCCTTGCGCTCTCCCGAATGTTTTGGTAGGGTAATAGTAGGTAGGGTGTAGTTACGGGAGTAGAAGATAAACGATACATGTCGATCTAAGTTGAGGCAGTATGTCTTAGACTACATGCAGAAATAAGGTGGAACAAAAAGCTACATTAGTTCGCAACAAGAGTACAGCGGTATTGACGCTTGCAGCCATCAGTGCTGTCCATATGGTCATTATATCCATAACAGCTTTTCTTTTGTTGGGGCATACAGAAGTAACTTTCGCTTGTCAAGTAATTGTAGATCGACCTGAAATTTATGAAGAATCTGACGCTATTTTCGTTGGCGAGGTAGTCGAAGTAGAGCGCTACGTCCCAATGGAAAACGGGCGACACATAAATTTTCAAGTAACGCACTCATGGAAAGGTGTGACGACAGAATATGTCACAGTTCATAACGATAACGACATGTGCACTGCGTTTCCGTTTATTCAGGATCAAGTGTTTTTGGTGTATGGGAAGATCGATTCATTTGAGCTCAGTGTACCCATTGCTAGCGGATCTCAACTATATGAGCCGGCCGGCTACTCTGAACGTGATTTGAATTACCTGAACGAGCGTTATGAGTTAATTGATTTGAAGCCGGGACATGCTTACAGTGCAAACTTGCTTCCTCCATTTCAGATGTTGAGTGCCTTGGTAGCTGTGGCAGCAGCGACATTTTTCATCATTAGATATAGACGTTAATTGGGCTCTCCCAAATTAAGGGGCGAGTAATAGGTAGAGAATAAGTATAGCCATAAAATAGCATGAGAATAGCTGCCGGTGCAAGTAGGTAATAGACACAAAAAGTAGAAAATGCAGAAGTATAGAATAGTTG
>JAKEIF010000112.1 GCA_022545875.1 Nitrososphaera sp. | reverse complement strand
GTTCTCAGAGACCCTCTGTATCAGGACCGTCTTCATGTTGTCAGTCACTCACTAGCCGCTGGACCAGACTATCCGGATCTTTCTCGTGGCGCATCTGGACGCTTTAGGGATCTGAGCCTTTCCTTGATTCTGAGGCTTTCGCTACTTACTTCTTGGGCAACGGTTCGGGCTGCAAGCTCGCTATTTTCTGTAAAGATTTCCTTGATCACCTTGCCGTCCATCTGCGATGGTATGGGAACCGAATGCATGTGCAAGATTGTTGAAGCAACATCCCAGCCGTTGAGATCTCTGCCAAGCACCAGTCCCTTCTTGATATCGGGTCCAGACGCGGCAAAAATGCCTTCGAGGCGGTGAGATCCTGAAATTATCACTCCGTGATTCTGGAGTTTGTCAAACATCTTGCGGTTAAGATGCGTCGAGATCCCGTAGCCTATTTTGGTGACAATGAAAATATCTGGCGCTCGCTCGCTCTGTGCGCCCCAGAGCACCTCTTCGCGCTTGTACAACTTTTCGACAATCTTGATGCCATCGTAGGTAACCTCGTATAGCTTGGCCATGATGGCGTCTCTGACTTTTTCAAATTCTTCTCCCTTGAGGTTGCTGTTGATGTATATTCCGTGGTACGCTGTGCTAAACGCCTTTGAATTGTCATAGTCTGTCTGCCCCTCTTCATAGGATCCCAGCGGGATTGCCTCCTTTATCATCTTGGGACTTATCCTATAGATCTTGAGCGCAACGCCGGACAGCCTGAGCTTGCCTATGATCTCCATCAGCTTGTACACCGTTAGCCCGCTTGAAGTCATCATTGATCTCATGGCGCTCCGCTTGACTATCTGGAACCCTTCGCTTGCGAGCCATGTATTGATGTAGAGTGCTTTCTCGATGGGACCAAACCCGTGGTCTGAAGCAATGAGGACGTTTGCGTTTTCCCTATGAGCTATTTCAAGAAATTGCCCAAGGTATCCGTCAATGAGGCTAAAGTGCTTCTTTAGGTAATCATAGTCCGTGTAAAAGACGTGCATTAGCCTGTCGCTTGTGGTAAATATCGGGGCCAGCACGTCCCAGTCGATCTTTTTTGCGAAATGAAGCGCGGATTCTGCCTGCTTCGATGCTACCTCTTCGAGCATTGCATACGCTTCAGGCTTTGCGTTTATCGCCTTTTCATAGAATGTCGATGGCGGTTCGCACATGTACCCTCCAACGACCTTGTCGACTTCCTCCCTCAATTCGGGAGGGTAGATAAAGTTCTTTACGTTTGGAGGCGTCATAAGGCCGGTGGTCACTACTCCGTTTATTGCATTGGGCGGATAGGTGACGGGGTCATTTATCAGGATCGACTTCATGCCCCTCTTGCTCATTATCTGCCATATCGTCTCTGCCTGACGGAACCTTGACTGTGCAATCTCTATCTTGCCGTTTAACCTCAGCCTAAAGTCGGGCATACCGTGTTTGCCTGGGTTTACGCCCGTGAAGATGCTTGTCCAGGCGGCCATAGTTTCGGTCGGAAAAGTGGAAAGCAGGGTAGCCTTGACCCCTTCAAGAAGGAACTTTTTCATATTGGGCATTGCGCCTTGCTCTACAAAGCGGTCGACTAGGTGCCAGGGGGCGCCGTCAATGCCAAAAAGTATAGTTTTTTTCTTCACACAACCACGCTCTTCTCAGGATAATTAAGATTTATGAACTCCCTGTTCCTGATCTGGCGTCACGTGTCTTTCTTCAAGGATTTCAGCTTGTTCTTTATCCTTGAAGCCTCGTAGCCAGTCTTTCTTATCTCCCTTACCGCCATTGTGCTGCTATTGGTAAAGATTTCCTTCATTACTATGCCATCCATGTATGAAGGGATGGAAATGTTCATCATGTGCAGGATGGTCGGGGCGATGTCCCAGACCGTCCTTGCTTCTTCAAGTCGGTAATTCCTAACGTCCGGGCCATAGGACATAAAGATCCCCTCTGGCCTATGGATGCCTGTATTGGCAGTACCGCCCTTGTATCCTCCCTTGTCGTCGCCGATAAACTCGGAATTGGGGCCGTCAGAGTAGTATGTAGGGCAGTAGCCGTCGTGCAACGTAAAGAGGATGTCCGGCGCCCTGTCTATGTACTGGCCGCTCATGACCTCTTCTCTTTTGTGAACTTTCATCACGACCGGGCTGCTGTTGTTCTCGTCGATCACCCGTTCGAGCTTGGTCATTATCTCTTGACGGGTCTTTTCATACCTGTCACCTGCCACTTCTCGATTGATGAATATTCCCTCAGCCTTTGAAAACGCAATTGATTTCTCCATATCGATTGGCCTGTCGTACTGGAAAGCTGCGTCAACTATAATGTCGGACTTGATAAGGCTCCTTAACACAAAGTCGTACAGATGAAGTTTCTTCAAAAGCATGGCCAGCCTTGTAGGAGTTATTCCGAGTTTCGTAGCGAGGGCGACAAAGTTTGTCTTGCGCTTTTGCAGGCCGATATGCGCCAGCCAAGAATTGATGTAGAACGTCTGCCTTAATGGACCGAATCCATGGTCTGAAGTTATCAGGACGTTGGCGTCCTCTTTTGCAGCGAGGTCAAGGTACTCCTTCAGCAGGCCGTCCATCTGGATGTAGTGCTTCCTGATGTACTCTGGCTTGTGCCACAGCGTGTGCTGGATCTTGTCAGTAGAGACAAAAATGACTGCAAGGGCATTCCATTCGTAATTCCTTGCAAGATGAAGGCCAACCTTTGAAGTCTTGTTGGCAAACTCTTCTATCATAGAGTATGCCTTGTTGTCATCCTTGTTTACCGTAAGATAGTAGTCAAGCGGCAGGTCGGTCCAGTATCCACCCGCGACGCGCTCTAGTTCAGGCTTTAGTTCCTGCGGATGCACATAAGTCGACCCTGGCGGAGTCATCAAGCCCGTAGTCATTATGCCGTTAATCTTGTCTGCCGGGAAAGTGGCAGGCTCATTGACCACTATCGACTTCAAGTTGTTTCTGCCCAGAATCTGCCAGATGGTATCGACGCGCCTGAAATTTGAAGTCCCGAACGAAAACTTGCCGTCGATATTCAGGATAAAGTCCGTGATTCCATGCTTTCCAGGATTGCAGCCTGTGAACATGCTGGTCCAAGATGGAACAGTTACTGCCGGCACCGTAGACATTAGAGTGCCATGTGCACCTGCTTTTACTACTTGCTCAAAGTTCGGTAAGTCGCCGTCGGCCATGAACTGGTTAAAAAGAGTCCATGTCGCACCGTCAACTCCGAAGAGAATTACCTTTCTGTTTGTTTTCTCAACCATTTTTCTTTCTCACTTTACCATAATCCGGAACCGCTGACGATTCCCTCAGTTTGTGGGTCTGTGTCATCTAAAGACAAACCCTCCGACCCTCTTTGCCTTGCCTGCACGCGCGTCAGTCTCAAAGTTTGGCTTCCATACTAGAACCGGTTCGTCGTATTGGCTCTGGATCTTGCCCTTTATCAGCCCGATGTTTCTAATCTGCGCAAACATGTCGATGAACCGAGGCGCCGTTCGGGTATTTGACAAAAGCCCGTCATGTTTCTCCACAATTGCCTCACCTGTCATGCCGCGCAAACCCGCTTTTCCAGTGTCCACCATTGTGTCCAGAATCAGTTTTTCCTCGCCAACGCGGATTTGCTCGTACAATTTCCTGTTTGACTTGTAAAGAGAGTTATTCTTGGACAGTATGCTCAGCGCAAAGACTGCTGCAATTATG
This sequence comes from Nitrososphaera sp., assembly GCA_022545875.1. Lineage (GTDB taxonomy): Archaea > Thermoproteota > Nitrososphaeria > Nitrososphaerales > Nitrososphaeraceae > Nitrososphaera. Next base: position 782 of record JAKEIF010000112.1, on the reverse strand, counting down.
ATAGTAATGCCCAATGGGATGTACGGTCTGCGAGTCAGGACTGCGTCAACAGTCCTTGCGCTTATCGAGCTGATGGATATCTCATCCCAGTATTTCATGATTGGCTGCGCGAGCGAAACCAGAAGCGCCTTTGTTCCTTCAGTATCTGCAGTACTTTCTATAACTCCGTTCTTTGCAAGAAAGTCCATGTTGACATGCAAAATAATCTGCACATTGCGCGATTCAATTCCAGAGTCAAACCTGAGTTCGCGCTTGTCTGTCCAGTAGAGTACTGCCTCAGTGGTGGTCTGCCCCGGCTTTTTGTACGCAAAGAACCGTCCCTTCTTGTCGTCGGCCACGTCAATCCATCCTATTGAAACGACATCGGCCGATGGCCTGCCGAACTTTGAAGGGTACACAAGAAGTGATCCTTCCCATGTGTGAAGTGTTCTGGAAATTTGAAGGCCGACATCTACACCCGGCTTTACTCCTGTGGCAGTTGTCGTGTTTGAAGTGTATCTATAGGCAAGAGTCGCATCTTGGTTCAGGATCTTTTCCACCTTTAGGTCTCTGTATGCATACCGGAGATCCCACCCGTCGATCGCTGGAAAGAATGTCGATGCCGTTTCAGGGCCTTTCAATTCGTTAATGTTCAAGTTGTACAGGGTGAGGTTCGAAGTTTCCTTTGAACTCGTATTCTGGATCGCTGCAATCTGGGCAGCTACTACAAGGCTGGAAATCAAGACCAACAAGGCCATCCTTCCTGCGACATGGCTATTGATTCGCGAAGAATATTTCCTTAC
>JAKEIF010000111.1 GCA_022545875.1 Nitrososphaera sp. | reverse complement strand
GGCGGATATCACGACAATGTCTTCGACTATCAACATGCCGAGTATGAGAGTTGACGACTTGTCGCGTATGAGTCCGACGTCCTCTAAAATGCGGATCGTAACGACTGTGCTTGTGACAGATAGTGCAAGGGCCAGAAAGATGGAATCGTTAAACGAGAAGCCGAGGTTCTGGGCTATGAAAAACACTATAACAAGCGTGCCTAGAGACTCTGCAAGCGCAGTCACTATTGATATCCTGCCTACCGACCGTAGCTTGGCAATCGGAAACTCTGTTCCGGTAACAAAGAGGAGCATGATAATCCCAAGCTCTGCAAAGAGGTTCAAGGTCTCGGGGTTGTGCACCAGGCTAAAGGGCGGCGTGAACGGCCCTATTATCATCCCAGCAATGATGTAGCCTATTACCATGGGCTGCTTTAGCTTGAAGGTAATGGCAAGCATCACGGCCGCGACCACCATGATTACGGCGATGTCTTGTACTACAAAGTCGATAGGGTCACTACCGGGGGTAAAGAACTGCGGAAAAATTGAATCGACTCCCCCAGTATGGTTCACAACAGCTTATCGTAAGAACAACAAGAATAAAAACAAGAGCTTGCCGGGGAGTCGCCGACAAAAGTAATTATAACAATCCGACCAATTCAAGCCATCTTGCGTTTTAACTTCAAGCGCCGGCTACTCTATATTGGCATCGGCGCAGCGATATTTCTCGCCGCGTACTCTGGCGGAGCGGCTGTACCCCTCAGTGAGGAGGAAGCATCGATGGTCAGAGACCAGTTCGCTGAGCAGATTGAGGGGATTGACGCATTTGGAATCTTTCTCAACAACTTTAGGATTTCACTGGCCATGTTTATCCCGGCGGCAGGCGGCGGTTTTGGGGGCTTTGTCGGTTTTGCCACGGGGACCGTTTACAGCGCAATTGCGGAACAGACGCCAGGCCTGACCAACATCCCTCCCCTTTTGATCTTTATTACGCCGTTTGGCATCATGGAGCTATTCGTCTACGCCATGGGAATGTCAAGAAGCGGCATACTCATTGTCAGGATAGCAAAGGACAAGCCTTGGCGGGCGGACCAGCGGCGGCCCTTTTTTGAAAATGTCCTAAAGCCAACATTTATCGAGCTCGGAATTGCGGCAGTCGTGTTGTTTGCAGCCGCCATCATTGAATGGGAGATAATAGAACTGCTCGGCGGCCTCGATAGCACAGTGCTCCAGCCAAGCTAGCGCTACTCTTCACTTTCTGCTTGCCTGCTGCCTGCAAGGCTGTACTTTGCAATGAACTCTTTGGCCTTGGCAGATATTTCATCCCACTTCCACCTTCCTACTCCCATCCGGCAAAGATCAACCTTCCACTGATCATTTCTTTTCATCCACCTGTATAGCCTGAGGTCGCGGCCGAATTGGCCGTCGACTACTACGAGTGCCACTACCAGGTTGTTGCTCCTGTAGATATCATAACCGTCAAGAACCTTGAACGTGGAGGACACGGGGTATCTGACTTCGCTCATGGCAGTACATCCGCAGTCTTGAATTTTAAGTATCAACAAAAAGAGGAGAGGTTTACGCCTGGCTCTCACCGCAAGCAGGGCAGACTCTTACAGACCGGGGCACCTTTGCGCCACATTCCGCGCAATACCTCATTGAGCCCTTGCCCTGCGCGATGCCAACAGATTCGTTATCTATTGACATTGGCTAACGAAGGCATATCTTGGTATTTAAAGTCATTCTGAAATTTCATACGGGTGCGATGGTAGCATTTCTAGAATTCAAGATAAGTCTGGCGCCTCGTCTGATCTATTACCATCGCCGAGAGGTCGCTAAACTCCTTGCCTTCAAGGTCAGAGACTTTGCCTTCAAAGCTTGTTTCCTTGGAAGTTGTCAGATGCTCAAAGACATGGGCCTTTAGCGCGGAAGTGTCGACGCCGTTTTCGCGGAGGAACTTGGCGACGTCAGACTGCATAAAGTGTTTTTGCGGCTCCTTTGGCCACGGCCTTGGAAGAAGGATTACGCTCCTACCGTCCCTTATGGCCCTCAAAATATCCGCTTTCTTGTGTTCAATGTCCCCGGTTACGTGCAGGGTTACTATGAATGCCTTGTCGGTTGGAACTCGCGCCTTTGCTGCGGCAACCTGGATGGAGCTAATGCCGGGCACGATCTCGGTATTTTCGTCGCCCCAGATCTGCAAGAGCCTGTCGACTACTTCGGACTCTGAAAAATTGACGTCGCCTGTAAAGGGAACCGTGCAGTATTCGCCGTCGCGCATGTCGCTATAGACCTGCTGGTAGACCTGCTCCTGGCTCTTCATTGTCACTTCAAGGACCTGCTGATTTGCCCTGTCAATCACCCCCTCGATCGTGGCAAGGGTGTACCTGTAGCCCACGACGTACCTGGATTTTCTTATGGCCTCCTTTGCCGCGTCTGTGAGATACCTGGGCGAGCCGGGGCCTACGCCGACTGCAAAGAGCCTTTTTGCCAACATATCAGCGTAAATCCGACTTTAATTAAATGGTTATTCCGTAAGATACGCTACAGACCAGCATGGAGCATCTCATGGAACTTGTGTCACCATAACTTAATAGATGAGAATAGCGTTCTCGAGGTGATTGCTACGTCCTCTCCAGGCAGACCTGATAGCAGTGCCATATCTGACAAAATAGCGGAGATTAGGGAGAACAAGATCTCGAGGTACGAGCCCCTGATCAAGCCCGAAGGAGGGTTGACGTATACAGGATTTTCAGATCACGACTTTGCCAGGCAGCTCGATATTTTGCGGTCACTCCAGAGGCTTGGCATTGTCAGGGAGGAGCCTTTTGACTATATCCGTAAATGCAGCCGGTGCGATCACCATGGCATGGTTGTGAAGGTGGCATGCCCCGTATGCTGTTCCACCAACACAGACCAGGGCAAGGTCATTGAACATCTTGCATGTGGAAACACCGACCTTGAATCAAGGTTCCAGACAGACGAGGGGCGGCTGGTCTGTCCAAAATGCAAGAAAAAACTAAAAGCGATTGGGGTTGACTATGTCAAGCCCGGCTCTTACTGCTCTTGCCTTTCATGCAAGGCGCTCTCTCCGGAGGGCAGGATGCAGTTCATATGCCTTAACTGCGGCAGCTCGCTGGCAAAGGAAGAGATGAAACTCGAGCCCCTTGCCGCCTATGTCATTGACCAAGAAGCGGTGGCAAAATATTTTGACTCGACAGGCTTCCAATTTCACCTGTCCATCGTTGAAGCCTTGCGCTCCTTGGGAATAAAGGCAGAGCACAGGGCGGCGGTTACTGGCTCTTCCCAGGTACCGCACACCTTTGATATTGTTGGCTATTCAGGTGAAAATCTGGAACCAGCGGTTGCAATCGAAATTGAAAAGTCAGGCGAGCCGGTCGATCCAGAGTCACTGCTCAACTTTTTGGCCAGATGTCTCGACGCCAAGGTGGAGAGAAAGATATTCGTCGGAGTGCCCGGGTTTTCTGACGAAGCAAAAAAACTTGCCGGCGCCCACGGGATTGAAATTGTCGAGTCTGACGGAAGCAATCCCAAGGAAATTGCAGACAAGATCGCATCCGGAATGCCAGAGCGAGTTCCAGACCAGCAGCTTGAGCAAATGATCGAATCAATGAGAGAGGCTGTGGAGGAACAAGAGATCCAGAGGGATGAAGTGGATGTGGAGAGTGTGAGCCTAGAAAAGATGCTCAGAACCATAATAAGCTCACCCAAAGATGAAGAAAGTGCCCAGGAAGAAAGCTGAAGCATGGCGAGGGCAAGAAGGACACTTGTCGCCAAATTGGTGGCGCTTGCCGTCGTTCCGTTCGCGGTCGCGGTGGCAATTACTCTTATCATGGGAACGTTTGTCTTTCTGGCCTCAATGGTAGCAGTTACTATTTTTTGCATATACCTTCTTGCAGCCTGGAAAAGACAGCAGCTGCATGAGCAAAAGCGTGTATCGATCTTTGCCCTGTATGTGATCGTGTTTGTCCTGCCGCTGGCTATTGCAGCCGTTTACTCTATTGAAGTAGGAGGTTATTTCAGCAGCAACTTTTCAATATACTCGGCCATAGTCTCATTCAGCCTGGCACTTACGTTCATGTACACATTCCTCAATGTCCCGCTGACGATTTACCACAAGAGGCTTGAAGACAGCGTTAGGCCGCCGGCTTCTTTTCCGCTGATAACAGTCATTATTCCCGCATACAACGAAGAGAGGACCGTCGTCAAGGCACTTGACGCTCT
>JAKEIF010000110.1 GCA_022545875.1 Nitrososphaera sp. | reverse complement strand
CCGCATTTGCCATGGGGCTTGGGTTATGGTTTGCGGCTGAGCTTGACCAAACGTATTATGAAATTGGCGTCGACGACGAAGTGCCGTTTCCATCAATTGCGGACGCCTTCTGGCTAATCGGCTACGGTCCACTAGGCTATCATTTATTCGCAACGTATAGATTCTTCAACAAGTCTGCTCGGCCACATAGCTTGGTACTCGTGGTGGCAACAATTGCGGCGATAATTGGCGCCTTTGTGCCCATCACGATACTGAGCTCGTCACTACTTGCGGAGAACGTGCTTGAACTCTTCGTTAACGTGATGTATCCTATTCTTGATGCCGTATTGATAGTCCCTGCGATAATGATGTTTTCAATCTTGCGCAAGGGGAGACTCACTTCAATCCCTTGGGTCCTCCTTTCTGCGTCCATCCTCATAATTGCAGTCGCAGACAGCGCATTTGGCTATCTTGCTGCGACTTATCCTGACTCTGAAATATGGGGATTCAGCGCCTTTTATCTGACCGGCTATCTTTGCATGGTCGGAGCGCTTTATTGCCACAACCGATTTTTCATCTTTAGCAAAAGCAGATCAATAAAGATTTGGCAAGAGCAAAACCGCTAGCCTCCATCCGACATCTCACAGGATACCGATAAAACTGGGATCAGCTGGTGGCATGCTATTCGAATTTGTAGTTGTGTTCGACGTAACCGCCGGTCTCAGCCAGGTACACGACGCCGTCCTTAAAGTCCTCCATTGATGATTTCGGTATTGCGTATAGGTCTGGTGTAATGGGGCCATAAGATACGATAATCTTTTGTGGCTGGATCTCCCGTACCACTCCAATGTCCTTTCCGTCACTAGAGTAAACCGGCTTGTTAACCAGAGTCTGCCAGTTAAAAGCTTCCATGAGAGTTGAGGCAAGCTATTGGATTTAACGATTTCATAACAGCAGCATGGACTGGGCCAATTGAAAAGAATCAGTCTTTAATGGCTAGACTGATTCGCCTTTTGGAGTGTTTGGTGAAACGTCCCTGCTGCTTGCAACACCCACGGACTCGTGCTCTGTGTATGGATCCGCCCTCATCCGTTCGCCAAGTCGTCGGCTATTAGCTCTGTTAAGGGCTTTGTCGCGCGCATATGGTGAATTTGCATTGGTATCTGCTGACCTACTCACTAGCCCAATCGCGAGTTCAACTTCATAGGTATTGGAGTAAAGTGCATTCTCATCCAAGTTTTGTTCCAAGGCCTTCAGAAAATCATGCATTCCAATTTCGCCTGACGGCGATTTGGCATTGATATGACTTTGAATTTCGTCCTTGGTGGCAGGAAACTTTATTCCTTCGAGCAGAGTAGCGAGCTTCGAGGCTCGGTCGGTATCTTTAGCCGTATTTGTTGCAGCCTCCCCGGTCGCATCTCCTACCCTGGCTACAGGCGGAGTTTCTGGTTGATCGTTATCATTTCTTTGCGCCTCTATCATACTCTCAGGCCCCCGTTGCTGGTCGTTTTGAACTCTTTTCACGCTCAGACTCTGCGCCCTTGCTCAACTCGTCCTCACCTGCTTGCTCGCCTTTGCTTCGTAGCCGTTCTTCCTTTTTTTCTGTATCAGAAGGAACACCCATATTGGCACTGGCACAGAATCAGTCATAAGGCATACAGAAGATTGTTTTTCTGTGTCCGGTGGCCTGTAGTTTGTCTTCCATCTCTCTCCATTACTGCTTCTTGACATTGGAAAGGACCTAGATTAACTATGCAAGCGTGGCTGTTCGACGAGCGGACTTGTCCCACTGAAGCAACGCTTGACTAGGGTTTTGGTGAATCTCTTTCGGCCGTGGGGTTCTTGATATTAGATGCGCCTCGGATTTTATCAGCTTGAAAAAAGTAGCATTATGTATTAAAGAGATGCAGTGCATAACTTGTGCAATGTGGGGCTTTGGAGTTTATCTGATGCACTTGGCTGATTATCTATCACGCCGAAAGTACAATAAACAGAAAATGAAAACCTGTGACGTTTGCAGCCAAAAATTTGACAGCCTTGAGGAAATGGAAAAGCACAGACGCGACAGTCATCCAAACGTGCCGCCAAGAGAAGCCAGCGCTTGACCCGCGTCGCAAGAGCATGTGGCTGATTGCTAGCTTTACCTACTTTTTCGTCCTAGCCCCTTAACCGACTTGCAGGAAATTGATCGGGATGATCGCTAAGGCAGAAACTATAACGAGACTAAGCATATGTGAAGCAGTGTTCCGCAATTCTTTGCTCTTACAAACGGACATCCAAAGACGCAATAAGACCAATACAACAGGTGGATCGTGCAAGAAAAGTTATAGCCCGAGGTGTGTTCAGTTTGCCCAGCGATGGTTGCAATAACTGCGTTTAGAGAAGTGTCGGCGCCGATATCGCGTGTGTGGGAAATAGTTTCCGACGTGGACAATGAACCAAGGTACTGGCATGGCACGAAAACCGTAAAAAACATCAGCAAATCTGGGAACACCATAGAGCGAGAGGTTACAATCGCGTTCAAAGATTCAAGATGCAGGCAGACCGTAGTGCTTGAACATGAAAGATCCGTGGGAATTACCATAACCGACGGTCCGATGAAAGGAACAAAGGTACTGACCCTGCACCCTGAGGGAGAAAAGACAAGGGTTGATGTTGCCTGGGACATCCGGCTCTCCGGCTTTCTGGGGATGTTTACGAGTATGGTGAAGAAGCACATCGCAGAGGGCACAGAAGAAGCCCTGGACAGGATTGCAAAAGCAGTGGAATAAATAGCGAGGCTCGAGCTAGGATACGAAGCCATGGAGATGATCATAACCGTGACCAACCTGGTGATGGCCGTAATCCTTGGAGGGATATTCGGCCTGTGGGTGTACTTTCTTGGTTTTATGATTAGATCATTCAGGCTGGCTCCGCGACTAGAGACTTTCGATCGTACATCCGTAAGTACGCCGAAAGTCAGCGTCATACTTCCGGCAAGGAATGAAGAGCGCTATATAGGCCGGTGTCTTGACACGCTACTGGCCCAAGATTATTCTAATTTCCAGATAATCGCAATTAACGACTCCTCCACAGATGCGACCGGCAAGATAATGCAAGAGTATTCTGCAAAGGATTCGCGAGTCGTTTACGTTAGCGCCCCGGCAAAGCCGGATGGCTGGGCAGGCAAGAACTGGGCCTGCTACCAGGGGTACCTGAGATCGGAAGGCGAAATTCTAATGTTTACTGACGCTGACACCGAACATGCATCAAACACCATGTCGCTCGCAACTCATCATCTATTGTCGCAGAACCTTGATGCGTTGACCGCCGTGCCGCACCTTGTCTGCAACGACTTTTGGACCAAGATAACTCTGCCTGCGCTCGCAACCTTTCTCCATACCCGCTTTTCGCCCTTGCGAGTCAATGACCCAAAGGTCAAAACAGGTTATTTTTTCGGCAGCTTTTTCATAATTACAAGAAGGACTTATGAAGCAGTCGGCACCCATAAGGGGGTCAAGGAGGAGCTAGTAGAAGACGGTGCACTCGGAGGCAAGGTAAAATCTTCCAACTTTAAAATGAAGATGGTTAGGGGGGAGCGTCACATCGACGCTATCTGGGCTCGAGACCTGAGCTCGCTATGGCATGGCCTCAGGAGGCTGATGATGCCATTGTATCATCAGGATAGAATAGGAGCAGGACTTATGACCATCGCTGTGTTTTTCATTTTACTCGTGCCATTCCTAACGGTACCCTATTCGGCACTGGCAAGCGGTCTTGCAGGAAATATTTCCAGCGAAATTTTGATCCTGATACAAGTGATGGCGGTGGGAATAATATTCATAACGACGGGATTTCAGTGCGCCAAAGGGGTATATGAAAATCCCTCCTATGCTCTGGCTGCACCAATTAGCGGTGCTATAGTCTCGTTTGGTTTCTTGTCTGCCATTATTGACGCGGCAAGGCGCGGAGCCGTCAGCTGGAGAGATAGAGAATATACCGTAAGCAAAAACCAGCATCCTATCTACTAAGAAAAACGCGGATTCTTCACAGGGTGAATAGGTTGGAACGTCCGTTCCACCCGCTTTATCTGCCGTCCTCCTAATTTACCACCCGGATCATAATAGGTCAGATGTCAGAACGCAAGAACAACAGGGGAAAAATACAGATAATGGGAGATGTCCTTGCCCTCGCTACCGCCGGGATCAAAAAGACGCATATAATGTACAGGGCAAACCTCAGTTATGAGCAAGTCCACCTCTACCTTGGCGAGCTTATCGAAAAAAGGCTTGTAGTCCAGGACGTGTCACAAGACGGCGTCATCTATCGCACCACAGAAAAAGGGAGAGAATTCCTGATGTACTACCAGAGGATTGCCGAATTCCTTGAAGAGCCAGAAGTATTCAGTGCGCCATATGTTAGTAGATGATATTTCGCGCAAGGATTATTAGAAGAGAAAAACATCTCTAGAATGCCATTGAATAAAGCAATTCTGGCGGTTTCTATCGTAATAGCTGCTATCGGGATCTTGTTCGCCTTTTCTCAGTACGCAGACATTGGTATCGGCACCGACATTTCGCTTCCGATAGATTTCGATCAACCGACTGAAACTAGCGTTAACGAAAGGGACAATGTCGGCGACGATGCATTCAGGATAGGCCAGGTAAGCACGGTGGAAGCATCCAATAGCGAGCTTTCTCTCCCTGATCTTTTCGAAACAGTTGAAAAGTCAGTCGTCCAGATAACCGACAGCTCTGAAACAAACGCATTGGAATCGCGCCTTGGCTCTGGCTTTGTTTATGACAACAACGGCCACATTATTACAAATTATCACGTTGTCAACGGCGGCGGCAGACTGGACGTAACTTTTCTTGATGGCACGGTTTATCGTGCGTCACTAATTGGTTCAGACCCGTTTACTGATCTTGCTGTTCTCTATGTACAAGATGTGCCTTCAGAAAAGCTCGTGCCTCTACCGCTTGCAGACTCTACTCAGATAAGGGTGGGCGAGCAGGTAGCAGCAATTGGCAACCCATTTGGGCTTTCAGGTTCCATGAGCGCTGGAATCGTTAGCGGGCTTGGCCGGCTGATCCCCTCGCAGGAGGCCGGCTCGTTCTCGATACCCGATGTCATACAGACCGATGCTCCCATCAACCCCGGCAATTCTGGCGGACCTTTGCTTAACATGCGCGGCGAGGTAATAGGGATCAATTCTGCGATATTTTCTACCACTGGTCAATTCGCCGGAGTTGGATTTGCTATACCCTCAAACACAATGACCAAGGTTGTCCCTGCCCTTATCACTAATGGCTCATTTACTCATCCTTGGCTGGGCGTGTCAGGCACCGACATGACTCCTGGCATAGCCCAGGCACTAGGTCTTGAAGAGCCTCGCGGATTTCTGGTAATTGACGTCGTCGCTGGAAGTCCTGCGGCTAGTGCAGGCATCAGGGGAGGAGACCAGGAAACTACAGTTGATGGGCGTCCCATCCAGCTCGGAGGCGACGTCATTGTAAGTATCGACGACAGGCAAGTCCGAAAGATAGACGACATACTCGTATACCTTCAAAGGGAAAAGACAGTCGGCGACGAGCTGAGCCTTACAGTTCTCCGGGACGGGAGCCTTCATGAAATAACAGCCACTCTGGCGGCGCGCCCCAGCTTTCAGGAGTCGCCCTAGTAGCAAAATCCTTTATTAGTGAAGGCCGACATCAGACCCTATCAATTTGATTGCAGATTCTGCCAGATTGCAAAGTGAAGCTCTGGGCAGCTCACTCGGCAAGAGCCAAGCATACGCTCTGATGGCAGAGTGCGATACGCGAGATTTAGTGAACATCGCAGGCAGGCTAAGAGAGCGGACAAGGCCGGAAAAAATTGTCACTTATTCCAGAAAGGTCTTCATCAATCTAGTTAACTTGTGCAGGGACAGCTGCTCATACTGCACCTACAAGAAGGACCCCGGCGAGGCAATGCTTTCTCTGATGAATCCCGCTCAGGTCTTGGCAATTGCCGAGGCAGGTAGCAAGCTTCACTGCACTGAAGCACTTTTCGTGACGGGGGAGCGACCTGAGCAGAAATACGGCGAGGCCTCAGACTGGCTGCAGTCACTGGGCCATTCCACCACTGTCGAGTACATCGCTGAAATGAGCGAGCTGGTCCTACAAAGGACCGGCCTTTTGCCACACACAAACGCGGGAAGCATGACAAAAAAAGAAATGTCCCTGCTAAAGGAAACCAACGTAAGCCTCGGAGTCATGCTAGAATCGTCAAGTGAGAGGCTAATGGGAAAGGGGATGCCACATGAAGACGCGCCAAGCAAGAATCCCCGGGTAAGGATGAAGACCCTGGAGAGTGCTGGCGAGCTGAGGATTCCAATGACTACAGGCATTCTTGTCGGCATTGGGGAAACTCCTGAAGAACTTGTGGACTCGCTCTATGCGATCAAAGAAATCCATCAAAAACACGGACACATTCAAGAAGTGATAATGCAGAATTTTGCGCCCAAGGCCGATACCGGGATGGCACTAGCGGTCCCTCCGTCACAGGACTATTTTCTGCGCGCTGTCGCCTTGGCAAGGATTGTCCTGCACGACATGAACATCCAGGTTCCGCCGAACCTGACTCCTCAAGTCTACGGAAGGTATCTGGACGCCGGGATAAACGACTGGGGAGGTATATCGCCAGTCACGATTGATCATGTTAATCCCGAGTTTCCATGGCCGGAAATTTCAACGGTAAAGAGCGTGACTGAACGCAGCGGCAGAAAACTGCGGGCGCGGCTCCCGATATACCCCGAATTCGTCAAAGGTGGATTTATTACATCGGAGCGGCTCAAACATGCCGTTAGCTTGCTAGCCGACCAATCCGGACTTGTAAGGGAGGATTATGCAAATGATTGAATCTCTGCTAAAGCGCGCAGACCCTGTTGTGGCTGCGGCCCTTGACAGGGCCCTTGACGGCAAGGACATTTCTGCCGACCATGCCGTAGAATTGTTTGACTCAACCGGATTGGAAATGAACCTCACCGTGCTAGTAGCTGACGAGCTTCGGAGGCGCACCGTGGGAGAGGCGGTCACTTATGTTGTAAACAGGAACATCAACTTTACCAACGTCTGTATCAAACAGTGCGGCTTTTGCGCTTTTTCTAGGGATTTCCGGGAAGAAGAGGGCTATTTTCTTCCTATGGAGGAAATTGTCAGACGCGCCAAGGAGGCGTCTAGTCTTGGCGCGACCGAAGTTTGCATCCAGGCAGGCCTGCCGCCAAAAATGGACGGTAACCTCTACATCGACATCTGTAAGGCAGTGAAAAAAGAGCTTCCGGATATACACATCCACGCCTTCTCGCCCGAAGAAGTCCTGTATGGGGCAGTCAGGTCGGAAACCCCTGTTGACCAGTACATAAGGCTGCTGAAAGATGCCGGCGTTGGCAGCCTGCCCGGAACTGCAGCAGAAATTCTAGATCAGAACCTCCGCGACATAATATCTCCGGGAAGGATTTCCGCGGCAGACTGGATAAGGATAATCAAGCAGGCACACCGAGCCGGAATACCCACGACTTCTACGATAATGTATGGCCACCGAGAAACCTCCCGACACAAGGCTGACCATATAGCACTGTTGCGCGAGATACAGAAAGAAACGCATGGCTTTACCGAGTTTGTTCCACTCAGTTTTGTCCATACAGAGGCGCCGATGTTTAGCCGCCAGACTGTGCCGGATGTCAGGCCTGGAGCAGACGGGGTAGAAGTCATCAAGATGCACGCGGTCGCCCGGATAATGCTCAATAACCATATCCCAAACATCCAGGTATCGTGGGTCAAGGAAGGCGCTCGCATGTCACAGCTCTTGCTTGGCGCAGGGGCAAACGACTTTGGCGGCACTCTGATAAATGAAAGCATCTCTACTGCGGCCGGCTCGCAGCATGGGCAGCTAATGAGGCCGCAGGAGATCCGCCAGCTGATTCGCTCTGCCGGCCGAATTCCCTGCGAGCGATCAACAACGTACAGGATAATCAAGGAATTCAAAGAAGGCGTTGAAGAGGACAGCAAGCTAGATTCCGCAGATACATCTCAGTTCGGGTCTTACCACCAGCTTGTAAAGCTGGACAAGTTCCGGTATACGCGCAAGGCAACTCCGGGCCCGGACAGCTAGTCGTATTCCTTCATACAAATTACTATATCATGATTGAAAGGCCGATCGGCTAGTAATTAATTCCACTCGATAATTCCCTATTGTTTATGCACACACCTTTAAAATCACCTATTGCTGTCTGTCCCTATGTTAGCTGGGCAACAAGAAACAACCGGCATTGACGCTGTAATAATGTGCAACACCTGCAGCGGAAATATCATATGCGATCCGGATACAGGCGAGGAGGTGTGCAGCAGCTGTGGAACGGTGACTAGGGATAACATTGAAGTCGCCACCGAGCGAAGAGCATTTACTTTTGAAGAAATGGACAAGCGGTACCGGACGGGCGAGCCGGCGTCGCTCATGATGTACGACATGGGACTTTCGAGCTTTATCGATAACAAGAATATCGACGCAAACGGCAAGCAGATTCATGGATATAGTGAAATCGACAGGCTTCGAAGGCTTAACAAGATTACCGTTTCCAACAATTCCAAGACAAAAAACCTGAACAAGGCGATGCGTGAAATCCGAAGGATAACTGAAATCCTGGGGATTGGAAATCCTGTAGCTGAGCGAGCAGCGTACATCTATCGAAAGGCCCTCGACAAGGGCCTAATCAAGGGAAGATCAATTACAGGGATAGTTGCGGCAACTGTGTACATTGCCTGCAAGGACGCAGGCACTCCGCGTTCTATTGACGAAATCCAGGAAGTAATCGGCAACGCAGACAGAAAGAATATCGCATACTACTACAAATTCCTCCTCCGGGAAATGAAAATTCGCGTCCCGCTCCCAGTTCCTTCAAATAGCATCTCGCGCATTGCCGGCAAGGCGAGACTTTCGGAAAAAACAGCACGTAAGGCACTTGAACTACTTAGTGCAGTCGTTGACAACGCCATGCTTTCTGGCAAAAATCCCGTTTCGCTAGCAGCGGCCGCTCTGTATCTTGCGACGATAGAAACCAAGGAATATACCACTCAGCTTCGAATTGCAATAGCAGCCGATGTAAGCACGGTGACTGTGCGGAAAAGGTGCCTCGAAATAATTCAGCTTGTAAAACGTACAAACCCCGGACTTTTGACTTCGTTGGAAAATAGCGACAGGCTGCTTTCCGCCATTAGGGATACAGAGGCTGCCCGAATCCCTGTTCAAGAGCTGGTTCCAAAAATAAACAGAGGTCTTTTTCTCTCTTGCAATGAGACAGGTGCCTTATCTGACCTGCCAGTGTAGCGAGTAAGACGACAAGAGAGCGTCCATCGAGTTATCATAGTTCGGAACAGAAGCTCCGCCAATCGGAGCTTCCGAAACAAACATTATGGCAGAGAATATCACTGCGACAGAAAGGATAGAAAGCATCAGTCCCCTGTATCCTATGGATTGCGGAAATATCCTGCGCCCTCTAAACGAAAAGGAAGAGGCGAGTGCCGCTATCAGAACAATAAACAAAATTAGACTGGCATTTCTGCTGATTGGCAGCAGCGCAAAATTGCCCCAAAAGGCAAGGTACAGCACGCCAAGAAATCCCAAAACAGCCAGACCACCGAGGACCGCAACCCGCTGAACCTTCGAATAGTCCCTTTTCGAGGCCGGTTCCTCCGCGTCTTGGCTCTTGCTTCTTGGCTCTTCGTATGGATTTTCACGCAACTTCTCTTCCGATCCGTGTGGGGGCGGGAGCTTAGCATATTTCGAATCTGCTTCCCTCAGCAGCCTGAGACCTTCCTCGGTAATGAGATATTGTTTCGAGTCTTTTGTCACATAATTGCCCATTCGTTCCAAATGGTAGTAGATCGAACCCGTTGAAAGACCTGTGGTTAGCTTGATATCTGAAAAGCCGGCGGCGCCGTTCCTATCCGCTATCGCTCTTAGTATCTTGATTCTGGTCCTTTTCGCGCGCAGCTGCGTTTCCCCGGTCAACGGCTCTCATAGAACGAGAGATTTTTTATTGATTTCGACAAGACCATGCAGAAGAATGAACCGTAACATTGATCAAAGTTAATTGTTAAATTCAATTGCAGTACAAGCTAGTACGCCTCCTGTGATTCGATACTGCTTGATCCTGCTCTTGCTTACTTTTGTCCTTCTACCGTCTGTTGACGCGCAGGAAGGCGAGCCAGCTTTATCCGCGGCCCAACAAGGCGACAAGACTGTATTTCTGCTTTCGGCAAATTGGACTAGTCGTGCGAATGAGGCTGAACTAGTTCTATCGTCATCAAGCATCATCAATAGTGCCGCTGCATCAAAATGGTGGCAGGTAACGCAGACCGGCCAGAAAGAGATTTCTTTCAGGCTGACTGACGGTGCGACCACTTCGTCCATCTTTATCATTAATTCGAATTCTAGCGATCCTACATTTCGATACGAACTTGCTCTTGATTCGACAAAATATTCTGGCACAATAGATCCTATCGATAGTGAAGACGCCGTGTGGTTTCAAAACTGGGCTGACGGCCGCGAGAACGCAACGTCCGCATTTGTGCCAAGAGGCTGGACTGCGGATCTCCAAAT
>JAKEIF010000010.1 GCA_022545875.1 Nitrososphaera sp. | reverse complement strand
TCTCTGAGAAAATATATCCCGAAATAGCCAATGGCAGTGGCCAGACAACAACGAGCAGAAGCGAAAATAAGAGCGCGTACCTTTTGGCGAACCTTGAGGCTTTAGCCAGTAATTCATCGCCAGGTTCGTCAAGTGAGGACTCTGACTTTTGTGTTCCATACTCTACCGAACTCTGGTTTGTCCTCCGCAGCCCGCTGCCGATAAGGCATACTCCTGCACCAACCGAGATAGACGTTATGTTCCCTAACAGGAGGGGAAGATCTCGTCCTGTGGATTGTATTGATATTCCGCCATAAAAGAGAGCAGCAGAGCCTAACCAGACCGCAAGCCCTGCAGCCAGGCCGCCGATAGCGCCAAATATCGCAGAGAACTTTTCGGTCTTTTTCCATAGCAATGTTAGCGCGATGGGCGCGACAGCCGACCCAATCAATATCCCCATCACGAGGTACACGTATTGCAGGCTGACGCCCACTTGAAGCAGCGCTGTGGCAAGAAGTCCCATCCCTAGGCCGAAGCCTACAATAAGTAGCCTTGATTTCCTGAGAAGGACTTCGTCAGACGAATTCGGCCTGAGATAGGTCTTGTATATGTCATAAATGCCCAACGTGGACACTGCGGTGAGTTGAGCCGAGCCGGCAGTGGTCACGGCGGTAAATAGAATGGCTAGGAGCAATATTGCGCCAATATCTCCAAAAAGAGCGTACGCGGCGCTGGGCGCAACAAGACCAAGACTGACCTCCTCATTTGACAATTGGATATTCATTGCTACTGCGGCAAGCCCAAGAGTCGTAGCCAATGCAAACGGTATTGCGAACCAAGCCAGGCCTCCAATAAGATATCCTTTCGCCGCTGCAGAAGGCTTGGCGGCGATGGCCCTCAGCCAGTAGGACTGGTCTACAAATACCGTTCCAAAGTTACCGACAATGTTTATTACACCAAAAGCAAGCGCTCCCATCGATGCGAGAGTCAGATACGAGCCCAGAGCATTTCCATCTACCGGATTGATTGGGGCGGCAGTAGCAAGCTTGTCGTACATGCCCGAAATTCCGCCAATTTCGGGATTCATGAAATATACTAGTGATACAAAAATGAGGACAACTACGAAAAGAAACGCTGCATTAGCGTAATCTGCGAGAAAAGTAGCCTTGAGACCTCCAACGAAGGTATAAGTTATGATTCCAATCGGGATCATGAATGCAGCAAGGTAGATGTTGATGCCCGTCAGCGAAGTTATGACGGCAACCCCGCCGAGGACTAACATCGAAATTACAACAGTGTTCGTCAGGATTGCAAAAGTCAGGAAGACTTTGTGCGCGCCCTTTCCGAACCTATTCTTGATGAATTCTGGAAAAGTGTGCACATCCGGTGCGCGTCGTTTCAGGCCGACTGCGAGGATTCCGAACAGAATTATCTGTATGCTAGCGCCAGCCGCGTACCAGAAAGGACCCGCGATGCCATAATTGTATGCTACGGTAGACGATTGTAGCAGCGTCGCAGCCCATGTCCATGCAGAAACTACTGATGCTGCGATCAACCCCGTCTTAACGTTGCGGCCTGCAGTTGAGAACCATTCCAGAGTATGTCTGGTGCCAAGCCATTTCGTCTCTGCCTTTATCAAGAAAGTGACGACTAATGCCATGAAGGTGCCGATACCCAGCACTATGAAGTAGCCATACGATTCTGGCAGTACCTGTACCATCAGTTTCCGCAATTGGAAACAGGCTGTATGCGGATTAAAGGGTGGAGATGTAATGCGGGATACTTGCGCTGCCATCCACAAGCCAAGGTCGGTGACTATCGGTGAGATTGAATCTAGCAATATTGACAGAAATCAAGTATTGATTACTTTTCTATTTTAGAGAGACCTCAATTGAACTGCACCTATATGGTATGTTACCTCTATTTTCTCTACCAGTTCACGGATCTTTGGAAAGTAGTATTTCCCGTGCTCTGATCTTTGGTGGCGCTGCAGCGCATCCTTATTCTTGTATTGTGCCATGACGACATAGGTCCTCGCCTGTGCTGACCTGTACAGGTCGTAATAATAGACTCCTTTTTCATGTTCTTTTACTTTGGCTGCTAGTTCTCTGAATAATAATTCACATTCGTCTTCCTTTCCTTCCTTTACGGTGACAAGCTTTAGATCTCCTATTACCTTGTCTGGGGGAAGTGAATCTCCAATATCCTGCAGCTTTTTGATATCTTCTGCAATCGTTGGCATAACATCATCCAAGATTGCTCCACACTAATAAAATTGACATCCGGACAGAGCATCCAATTGCATCGTTCCAGGATGGCCGAATCCTTTCAGCAACTCCGAGGCTTGGCGCTTTTTTGCTTTCCCGGGTCTTGGACGCCTTGGATGCTTGCGTGAACAGCACCAGCCGCACTTGAAGCAGAAGAAAAAAGACAGCTTTCAGAACCCTCAAAATTGGGCCATTATTGTGTGCAGGATCACGTTCAAAAGTATTATATTACTACTGAATTTTCAAAGCCGATATGCAAGTTAGCGGCAAGGTTCTTGTTTGCGATTCTATCGATAAATCGGGTCTTGAAAGCATGAAGCGCGGCGGGCTTGCTGTGGACTACAAGCCCGAGATCAAGCCTCAAGAGCTGATTTCGTCTGTCAAGGATTATGACGTCATTATTGTCCGACGCAGAACCAAGATAACAAAGGATGTTATTGACGCTGCCACGAATGCGAAAATAATCGCACGCGTTGGAGTAGGCCTTGACAATGTTGACACCAAGGCAGCTGAAGCAAAAAAGATCAGGGTCATAAACGCCCCCGAAGCTGCGTCGATTGCAGTCGCCGAACTCGCAATCGGCCTAATGATATCACTTGCGCGCAGCATTCCTAGGGCGGACTCGGAGACAAAGAAAGGCAGCTGGATCAAGAAAGATCTCATGGGAACTCAACTCTCCGGCAAGTACCTGGGAATTGTGGGCGTAGGCAACATTGGAAGGAACATTGGTCGTATGGCAAAGGCACTTCGCATGAACCTAATAGGATATGATCCTTACCCGATAAATCGCGAGTACGTAAGTGAAACCGGCATGGTCGTAACAGACCTAAACACGCTGCTTGAAAGCTCTGACTTTGTCACCTGCCACGTGCCTGCGACTGCGGAGACGATTCACATGTTCAATGCCGAGAGGCTAGCACGCATGAAACCTACCGCGTACCTAGTTAACACTTCACGCGGCGAAATCATTGACGAACGCGCGCTTTACGAGGTACTAAAGACAGGCAAGCTGGCCGGCGCGGCGCTTGATGTATTCGAAATTGAACCGCCTACCAACAAGGATCTGCTTTCACTTCCAAACCTAGTATGCACACCGCACGTTGGCGCGCAGACAAGGGAAGCACAGGAACTTGCGTCGACTGTCATTGCTGAAAAAGTGATACAGATTTTACGCGGCGTAATATAGATATTGGGGCAAAAATCAGAAGAGTATTACGAAATATGCACAGCTACATGGCTCAATCATGGCTCAAGATGTGGAAGAACAACTCTGATGAACTGAAATCAAAAGCTATCGCCTGGAGGGCAGAGCCGACAATTAACAGAATAGAAAGACCGAGCAGGCTAGACAGAGCCAGAAGGCTAGGATACAAGGCAAAACAGGGCATTGTAGTAATCAGGGTCCGCGTCGGCAGGGGCGGAATGAGAAAGCAGAGGCCAGTATCAGGCAGAAGACCAAAACACCTTGGTGTTGTTCGCATAAAACAGGGCATCAGCATGCGCAAGGTCGCTGAGCGCAGAGTCAATGAAAAGTTTCCAAATCTCGAGGTCCTTGGCTCCTACTATTTGCACAAGGACGGGATGAATATCTGGTACGAAGTAATCTTGGCAGACACTGCGCATCCCGCAATCTCTAAGGACAGAGAGATGCGCGGCAAACTCAAGGCATTCGCAAAATAACTGCCTAGATCATCTTTCTTGTCTTTTCAATAATGGATGCAAGGTCACTTGCTGATGTGTCCTTGTCAATAGTGATGTAGTAAAAGTGATCTCCTGTTGGTATAGCAACAATCCTTACTCTCTCGTTTTCCGTGTGCGAGTACTCGGTCTTGCCAATCGACTTTTCAAGGCTCTTCCGAAGCTGGCTCCTAGTTGCTTCGATAAAGTATTCATTTCTTGCCTCGTCGGGGTTCAGCAATGGTGTCACTCCCTTTCGCAAGCTCCCCGCACGGGTTCTGCCAAATTTGTTTATGATTCCCGCGTAGCGTATCCGGGGCGAAATCGCGATAATGGAGTTACACTTTTCCTTGTATTTTGCGGTTTCAGGTTCGCCTTGCGTTCTTTTGGACATTGGCTTCTATAGGAACAAAGCTGGTATATGAAGTACTTTAGTCGACCCATCAATCATGACAAACCAAAAAACGAGAAACATCCTGTATTCTTGATCACGCTACCAGCGGCATCATGAAGTGCCCGATGATTAAAAAAATGGGTGGTGGGCATTGCCCACGATCGATTCTTAGTGAGCGTTCCCGCATGGACCTGCTTGCTTTATGCTGCACGGTGGAACGTCATCGGCTGATCCTGTACTATCATCCCCGACCTGCCACTCCGCTTCCAAGTCATCATTCAAGTCTTGGTCGAGGGCAAATGGGCTATCCACTAGGAAAGCATATGGGGGATAGTTCGGTATAGGATCAGATGGATCCCAGACGGTGATCACTTTTCCATACGTTCCCTGCAAGACAGAAACCAGAGTTGAACAATCACCTACGGCTCCAGGGTCTTCACACGTCGGCATTCCGCGTTCAGGGCTTAATTCAACCGCGTGGTTGTGCCAGTTCGCTCTTTCCCTCAGGGGAAGAGTCAGGTATTGTTCGTCGGTGATGATGAATTCGATCTGGGAGAGTTGGGGTGTTTCGTCATTGGCAATGTTGTTCTCTGTGGCGTACAGCTGGCATACGGCTACGATTCTTGGATCAAGTTTGCAGTAATGATCCATATGGGCATCCAAGTGTGCACTGTCGTGTTTGTTCACAGTGACATGGATGTCATAGCCTTCAGTAGGGTTTCCGAGAGATGCATTAGCGGGCTTTGCAGCCAGAGATTGGAATGAGTTCGCGCCCATAACCAACACTGCTGCCAATGACGCTGCCGCAACGCTCAGGACTAACTTTTTCTTGCCAAAGTCACTCTTTGCCTTGTTGCTTTCTGACATCGTATTTCGTTTTGCTCTAAAGTTTGTATTTAAGGGAATTCCCAAATTGCACCCGAATCAAAATTTTGTACTTACTTGCGACTGTACCTAGTCGGATATTTTCAAATCTAGCCAAAAGTATATTCGTGCCCCTATAAGGTGGATCAGGCCGCAGCGCTCTGACTTTTTCGTAGCACCTTTTTTTCAGACACGTATGTCAAGATGCCAAGTGCGCCGCTGGCAGCGACGAAATACTGACCCGCACCTAGACGTATCAGCATGTCCGCCAGTGTTGTCCCATGTCCTTTGAACTCCTCCCCAATTATCCCACCCATCAAAGCGGCTTGGTCTGCAAAACTTTCTTTTACCGATTGCACAGAGTACAGCCATAGTATCGCTGATGTTACCGATAGAATGCCGGCGGCAAGCGCAACTTTGGAACGATGCATCCGCCATGACACCGATAATATCATGATTGCAACTGAAATGAAATAAAGACAAAGGCTGACAACCGCAGAATAATAACTCCCCTTGTAGGTCACCAACAGATTCCGGATGTCAAAGCCCACGTCTGGTCCCAGGTCATTTCCCCAGTTGGAGAGCTCTGACACGACTTGGATTGGGGTAAACTCATGAAGCCCCCGGAAGTTAATATTTACCCAAGGTATGGCGGCTGCAGGGATCAGAAGTCCAAGCGAGACGGGGACGAACAGGAACTTGTAGGACGCCAGAGCCACGTTCATTAGCTGTGGAACAATCTGTCGGGGGTACTATAATTGGTTACACCCAAATCTTGCCCCATTCTCCCCTGCGTTAACACAACCTGCATGGCTAGCTAAGATTCGGTATCGACATTCCAGCTACCCTCTTCTTTAGGTAGATTGCCAGCGCAACTGATGCAAGCGAAAGTACAGACGCAGTCAAGAAAATGCTGTCATAGGCTTGCATTGAAGGATAATTAGTCGTTGCGCCTTCAACCGCGATGCCCGACTGATACATCTGCATGTATACTCCCGCAAGTGCAGGCCCTATTGAGGACCCGACGATCCTAAGAAGCGTGTTTGTTCCTAGCGACATCCCAGTGAACTGGGCCGGAGTTGCAAGAAGAGTCACGTTGAGTGCTCCTACATTTGTAAGAGAGAGCCCAGTCGAGAGGATTGCCAAGCCGGCTGACACGTAGTAAAGGTCGCTGTGGAATGAAAGTAGAAACACAAAGCCAATTGTCGTGATTGACGTCCCCAAAATTACGGGCTTGAGCGAACCCATCTTTTGGACTATTAGGCCTGCCGTAGGCCCAAATACTAAAAGTACTATGGCGAACGGCAGTTGCACCAGCCCTGCCATGGCAGCGTCACCGCCGAAACCAACAGGGTCGGGATTTCTTACAAGCACCGGAATAGTCTGAAACACCATAAACATTGAGAACCCCACAATCATTATGATTAGATTTGATGGTAAAATTGCAGCATGCGAAATTAGCTTGAAATCAATTATCGGAGCCTTTACTCTTTTCTCGATCAGAATGAACAGTGCAAGCGCCGCCGAGCCCGCTCCCACGAACAGGGTTATCGTAATGCCAGAGTTGCGTTCAGATGCCGTCTCTAGCATGGTGAGTGCGAGGAGAAACGATGTGACGAGGACTGCAAGTGCAACGGCCCCTTTGTAGTCAATTATCTTTGGAATGTCTACTGATGCTTTCACTTGATTTCCACTTTCCTGTCTGACTTCATATTTGAACCGCCAGATCACCACAAAGAGAAGTACAGCAATTGGGATGGTCGTAAAGAATGTCGCATGCCAGCCATAGTGTGCGACTATCGCTCCCCCTGCCAGCAATCCGATTACCGCGCCGGATGCAAACATTGATGAAATTACCCCCTGCCCTACAGACAACTTTTCACGCGGGAATTGATCGCGGATTATTCCAAAGGCTATGACAAACATGGCCATCCCTATTCCCTGAATTGCCCGTGCGAAAAAAAGCATGTAAATATTCGTAGAAAAGCCTGCTATTGCGATCCCCACTATGTAGACGGCCATGATGATAAGCAGGACTCTTTTCTTGCCGTAAATGTCGGAGAGCTTGCCTGCAATTGGCGTCATGACCGCGCCGGGTATCAGGTATGCCGTAAGTATCCAGGACGACATCCCGTACGAGACGTTGAACTCGCGTATCAGGTCGGGAATCGCAGGGATAAGCATAGTCTCCGCATACATTACCATTGTCGCTATGCTGCTAAGAACTGCAAGAACCTTCCAGGCAGATGCAGGAACTTTTACAGGATTTGCCGCCTTGTCCTTGTCTTCAAAAATGCCCAATTCTTTTCAGCGACTTGCTAGAATCACCTGCGCTTAAGCTAATTAAATGATATGGGAAATAATTTCAAGAGATGAAATTTGCGCGGACCGCGTTCTTCTCCGAGATTACTATGACAATCTGCCAAGGTAAGAAAGCGCAACATCCATTGGCACGTGCATTTCAATGATGTCACTTCTTCTATCGTGGATTCCATAAAGCGATTCCAATTCTACCCTATCGTAGAATCTGTCACTTGTACCGGTAACATTGACATGTTCCGCATAGATTTGAAGGTCGAGCCTCGTCCTGCT
>JAKEIF010000109.1 GCA_022545875.1 Nitrososphaera sp. | reverse complement strand
ATTTGCGAAAGAATTTCACATCCCGTCGTCACTAGACCTAGATGAAAAGCCTGAGCAGTCTTTAGCCAGTTATGTGTCCTAGCTTTGAAGAATCGCCGGCAATGACGGAGTTTATCAATCGTTTGTTGTACACAACAGAGACTCCGTTTAATCCAAAGACGCTGCCGATTATTCTGTCTGGCAGGTGTTTGCCCACTCTGCCATTTCTCTTTGATTCTTCATTCACTATTGACACGATGGCACAAGCAATTGCGTTTGCGATAGGCTTGGTTATATCTGCAAGTTGTTTTGGCGCTATCTTGCCAGATAATTCAATGCACTTTGTCCTTACAAAGGCGATCAACCCTAGGTCATCACATATCCTGTTGATACTTGCATTGACAATTACTGGAAAAGATCCTACGTTGCTCTCGACTGACATGATCAAGTGTTTGGTGCGAGTCTATTAAACCTGCTTATGAAATAACGGGCTTGATCATAGTAGCACAATCCTTCAGTACCTATCTGGTTATTTGCGCTGCGTTCTGTTAGAGCCGATGCTTATGCGTCGGAGAATTTCTTTGCTGATTTCCTCGTGCTTTATCTGTTCTCCTCTTCGTCCTGGCGTTATCATTGCTTGATGCTTCACTTTTGCCAGTTCATCCGATATCTCATCGGTGCCAAAATAAGAACTCGAGCCACTGATTATTTTCTTTTTTCTCAGTTCGGATGCATCCCTTTCCCTAAAATCTCGCTCATCCTGACTATCGACTATGTCACTGTTCATTCTTAGACTGCGCCTCTCATCATAATGCAGACCTTGCCTTCATGTCGCGTGCTCGATTTCTGATAGTTACCTCAGTCACGCCCGCTGCATCTGCAATCTCTTTTTGAGACCTGTGCTCGCCT
Organism: Nitrososphaera sp.; assembly: GCA_022545875.1. Classification (GTDB taxonomy): domain Archaea; phylum Thermoproteota; class Nitrososphaeria; order Nitrososphaerales; family Nitrososphaeraceae; genus Nitrososphaera. The sequence goes on along the minus strand of JAKEIF010000109.1, from coordinate 6,867 downwards.
GTCCTCAAACAAGACACGTACAGGGTCGTTGCGGCAAGGCCCATCGGATGCTTCCCTGCAGAAATTTCTTTTCTCATGAGCTCCTTCATTGCGCCGATTGCCGTCCGCTTGGTCTTTTCGCTAACCTTCACCTTGTTGGCCAGCATGGCAACGCATTTGATTGGGTCAACCAATGGCACCTTGATATCAAGATCCAAGACTATGAGCCGGTAGCCTCGCGAAATGTCTTTGCGCTTGACACCGGTGGCCTCGGTTATGTCCCTCAGCGTTCGTGATGCCCCCATCTCTCTGCATGACGCATAAATCGCGGCCGCTAATATTGACAAAGTTGAACGCCCCCTTACAAGCTGTTTTTCTTGAGCCTTTCTATAAACATAAGCCGTTTTTTCGATAATGGCGTCTGATAGGCCGAGTTTATCTTTCAATTTGCTAAGCTCGCTGAAAGCAAGAATTAGGTTCTTCTGGGCGTGCGCATAATTCTTGATTCTGAAATCCCATGTCCTGAGCTTCTGGATTCTGGCATTAGTGGACGCGTCAAGCCGCTGACCGCTAGAATCTCGGTTTGTCCTGCCAATTACAGTGGCCAATCCCATGTCATGATAGGCAAGGGATGTAGGCGATCCAACCCTGGATCTGTCCTCGCCTTCAGAACCAAAAGTTCGCCATTCCGGACGCCTTTCTTCAATTCTCTCGCTAGACACAAGACCGCATGCGTTACACGCGATCTCGCCAGCTTCCAAGTCTGCTATCAGCTGACCCTTGCCGCAGATACAGGACAGTGTCGATGCTTGCATTACCAATACTGATGACGGAGAATTAGAAGAAACGTCTTCTCGGTGAAACGTGTTACTACTAACCTGAATATGGCATCGATATATAAGGCGTACTAATGGATTGCCGTAACCAGCCTCGGAGATTGTGTCCCCAATCAACCCTCCGCCGGCGTTTTACTATCCCACATTGCAATGCATCGTTGGCGGAACCAATGTTGCGACCCGCTTGGAACGCCTCCCATGGCTGATTCTGTGCTCAGAGTCAGGAAATCAAGCTAGAACAGGTCTGGATAGTGTTTCGGCTATCCCCGGGTTTATATTGCCAAAGGGCATAAGAGTATCGACTAATGTCATACGGAAGAACATATGGAGGAGGCGGCAGCCGCTTTGGCGGTGGCAGCTTCGGTCCAAAACCTGTAGAAACAGGTAAAGAATACGACGTTCAGGTTACTGAAACGAGCAGACAAGGTGACGGCATAGCCAGAGTTCAAGGCTTTGTAATATTTGTAAAGGGCGCAAAGGTTGGACAGAAAGCTAAGGTAAAGGTCACGAACGTGGGTGCAAGATTTGCTACCGCCGAACTGGTGGCAGCAACTTCGGAACAGCCGCAGCAATCAGAGTCGCCGCAGTAAGCTACAACAACAAATACGATTCATTCGTAAACCATAAAGTGTGGCAACTGCATCGAACATGAAAGTACCACGCCTATGAATTTTTCAGCATTTTTTTCTAAGTAGTGCTATAACGCCAAGTAAAACTGTCTCTGTTTGAACTGTCACTATCAGTTCAGCCCTGCCGGCTGGAAAACGGCTCGGATTTAACGACACTAGAGGCACTTTATTTTTGAGATTGCTCGGATGAAGGAACACTATGGCAGCATAAGAGACGGTTGTTGCGCGGAAGAAGTTGAAGTCTGGACCTGCTATGCCAAATCCATTGCCACAATCAATAAAGAACTGATGCAAGAAACGCGCCTGCCGGCTCATTGTAAAGGCCCACACTCATGAGCGTCATCGGCTGGACTATACGCAACCCATGTTCCAAACACCAGCGAAACAACTCCGCGTTGCGCGTGGGAAGCAGAAAACCGGGACCCAGAAATGCTGGGGCAGCTCCGATGAGCGCTCTTAGCTCTTCATTTGTTTCGCCTACGCTGTGACCTAGAAAGCCTACTGCCGTACTATACCCTGTTATCCGGCCTCCATGCTCAACCACAGCTGCTGTTCCTTCTCTGACCGCGTCAAGCAGCTCGCCTCCCCTGTGATGTCCGTGCACTTTCAAGCAAACTTTGTTGCATGCGTCCAGATCACTTGCAGTGGCGGGCCGGACGCTATATCCTGGTATTTCTGCATTGAGGGGAGGCCCTTGCATCGTAGATAGCGGCTCGCGGGCAACGAAACCCAGCTTTGTGTAAAGGGAAAGCGAGCGACTATGGTAAGCCCCTTGAACCAAGCGAAATCCTGGAAAGCGCCGTTGTGCGACCCGATCGAGGACGTGCTGCATCAGCGCGCGTCCAATCGCACGGTTTTGTGCTTGCTCAACGATTGTGATCGGGCCGATGCCTGCAATGACTGAGCGTTCATCCACAAAATTGCTGCCGACTACTTGACCGTCAACTTCGGCTACGACTCCGTAAATATTCGGGTTTGCCAGCAGCTGCGATAAGAATTTGATGGCGATTTCGGGAGAGGGGAAGTCGGGCGGAAAGTTATGATGCTCAGAGATCGCCTTAAAGGCGCTATAGCATATCATGCCACATCGTTCAGCGTCTTGGGTTGTGCCCGGCCGTAATGTAACGCTCATGTGAACATGCTCCATTTGCGGCTAAAAATAGGTTTTCAGTAGCGATTGCGTCTGCTTCCTTACCTTGCTATTACTTTTTAATGGATAACGGTGAGCAACAGTATCTCAATAAAGCCGGTTCAACGGATTATTTTCGCCGAGGTCAATCTATTCAAAGGCTCAGCGAACCTGCTGCACTGGTGGTTCCTTTGAGTTAGTACGATGTGATACTCCTACCTGCTGAATTTTTCTCTATGTACCAGTGCTTCGAGTGGTTGTCTATTCTTCTTTCCCAAGAGTTCCCTCGCGGGGTACCCAAAGCAGACTACGATAGTCGCCTTAAGCGAGTCTGGGATGTTAAAATCACGCCTGATCTCATTTTCCCTTATTCCTGTAAATAGGCCTGATGCGACTCCGAAATTCCAGGCCGCAAGCTGCATGTCCTGCGCAACTCTGCCTGCGTCAATCATGTGGAACTTGTGCTCCGGGCTCGTAAGTACAATGACGGCAAAATTGGCACCAGCCGCCCAGCCACCACTTGTGCTGTCCTGCGCAAGCCTCTTCATATTGTCCCTATCTTCAACGATGATAAACCGCCAATGTTGCGTGTTAAGCCCCGTTCCAGTCATTCTTGCAGCTTCGAGAATTTTGGACTTGATGTCGCCAGGTACATTCTGATTGCTGAATTCTCTAACGTCGAGCTTGGTTGTGATGCACTCAAAGGTGTCCATACTCTATTCCTCTATAAGTACGTGATTACCTATTTGATAAGCATAGCATGATCCTATTCTGTTAGATTATGTCGATTGCCTTTGCAAGGAAAAAAGAGGTCACTCACGCTGAAGCCGTTGCGTTTTCTTTGTCGTGCTTACGCGCTCTGTGCGCCTGGCTGGAGTGGATTTCCACTTTACGCGTTTCCAGCCCAGCATTAGCGGTCCGAGCATTGTCATGACGGATGCAATAGACAAGTCAATCAAAACCTTGGTGATCATGTCTGCCTGGGGATCTCGCAATATGGAAAATACGCTCATTCCAAGAGTTATGGCGAGCAGTGGCAATACCGCCAATGAAATGAAAATGCCTAGTTTGCGCGCAAAAAGCAATGCGACGGCTCCCGCGCCAGTTGGCAGGGAAAGAATCAACAGCCATCCATAAGCGCTAAAGGGAATAAAGCCTGCAAGCCAGAGACTAGGATCATCCTCCATCAACGAAAATGATTCGTCAAGGCCAATAGAGAAAAAGACCCACGAAATCGATAGCGCAGAAAATAATGAAAGGGCAACAAGGGTAAGATATAGCCTAGGCTTGCGCCATCGATTCATTCGTCTAGCCTTGATTCGCGTAACCCCAGTCCTCGCCGTACTATCACATGGTCTGAATGATTATGAATAAGACTATGTATGTGCGTGGAATCAGCTACTATCCAGTCCATCTGTAGATTGGGTCTCGGGACTGGCCTTCATTTGCAGGCCAGAATCCACAACCGCATTATCTGTCTGTCGCAGTTGAAATGCATGCTAGAGCGGAACTGCACATTTTCCTACTCTCCTTTTGGTTGGAAAAAGGCGTTCGAAAACATCTTTGACATCTGATCAACATTCGCCGCATCATATGCGCGTTTTGTGTTGCTGGCCATAACGGCCATCCCTAACAGCCATGCATCTTCGTAAGTCAAATAGCCCACCTTTAGCCAAGATGGCGGAACCGAAGACCTGAGCGGCTCAAAAAGTTTGCGTGCATCATTTGACTGCCAGTTCTTTTGCATTTCCGTAAACATACTCGTAATCTCTGGAACCTGCGCAGTCGATATGACATTAAGCTTGACCAGGTCTTGGAGGGCTATTCCTATATCAGAACTCATCTGCATAGACCACCCAACGTCCACTTAATTGTCTTTTGATGCCATCCAGAAATCACAGGCGCCTAAACCCGATCATGGTATCCGTATTTAGTATGCCGGGCGACAGCCTTATCCTGCTTATCGCCGCGGTGAATTTTTCAAAAGATTCTGATTCTATTTTGACTACAATGTCGTATGACTTGTCTACTTTGAACGCATAGCTTACCTCAAGGATTGATTTGACGTTCTGAAGAATTCTCTCTTCTGAGCCTTTTTGACACTGAATAAACATGAAACCGACAGGAATCATAAGTCCAATAACTCAATACTTTGTAAGATTAAAGCTTAGTCCAACTCCCGTCGATTAGGCAAGTGTCAGGAGGTACGCGCTGTAATAACTGTAACGGCGTCGGACTGCCAAGTTTCGCAGGGTAGTTATATAGTATCATTTAGGATAATCCTAGTGAGAAAATTCAACAAGAGTATGTCGTCTGGAGGCAAGTGTGAGTGTATCTGCCATAGCAGACCCAACACCGATTATTGTGGCTACTGTTCGCCAAGACACGCAGGTTTTCCGAGGCGCTAGGAACAGGATCCTTTCTGGACTGTTCTTGTTCCGCACATTTGAAAGCTATATACTGGAGCTCAACCTAATTGAATAAAGTGGTAAAGCCCTTCAAGACTCGGCCTGCGTCAATGAGTACAAAAAAGGAGCCGGGCTATTGCGTCGAATGCTCCGCTGTAGCGACCAGCGAGGCTCTGTTTAAGGTGAGCGGAGTAATTATGCTCCGTAAATACTGCAACAAGTGCCTCCCAGATGCTGAATACGATGCTCGATGACGACTCTACCTTAGACCAAGATCTTTTCATTCTCTGCAGTTCGTAACTCGCCTTTTGGCGATTGATTTGCAAGCCTCGGGTCTGCATAAAGCCTTGCCGTGCCAGCGGGAAGGCTAAAGAGAGCGTCACGCCATCTAGCAAGTAGAAACGCTAGCAATGCACCCACACCATGATGCCCGTGCGCCGAGCTCGAATTCTGACGGCCCTGTAACAGTCATTGTAACAAGAAGAGCAAAGAAAGGAAAAATCAAGGAATTTGAAGAATGGATGGACGGCATTATCCATGAGGTCATGAAATTTGAGGGGCATATGGGATCGAACATTATCCGTCCGACCGATGAATTAACAAATCCAGAATATGTCATAATCTTTCGGTTTAGCACCTATGAAAACTTGGCAAAATGCGAGCGATCAGAGATAAGAAAAGAATGGCTAGAGAAAAGCAGGAAAGTAACCGAGGGCGAGGCAGTCATAGAGAAGCAGACAGGGCTGGAATTCTGGTTTACCCCGCGCTCAGGTAGGCCCGACAAAGCCCATGAACTGCCCCTGGTGACACCGCCGCGATACAAGATGGCGATTGTTGTAACCGCAATAATTTTCGTGCTGGTATCTATCATGCTGCCGCAGGTACAACAGGCAACCCGCAGTCTCCCTGGTGTGTTGAGCACGCTCATCGGGGTCGTGATAATGGTCTTGCTCATGACCTATGTGATAATGCCGGCAGTAACTAGGGTGTTGAAGCCTTGGCTTTCAAGGCAGCGGCTATTCTGACCTTTCTGAGAAATGGAACCGTGCCATCAAGTCTCATGATGACACTGTCTGGGCAACTCTGATGTCTTTGGTGAGCAAGATCGTCTCGCCTGTCTGACCGTCTCCGATTTCATACGTCAGCCTGTATGCACCTTCTGGGAAGGGCTCTTGCTGTGTAACTGTGACTGTCATGTACAGTTCAGTGTTCTTGCGGTGCGATACCAGTTCAAAAGGAGGAAGGTCCTCGATTGTAGCCAACAAATTACCCGCATCGTCCTCAATTGCTACTTTTGCAGTTAGGTTCATCTGATAAAGCGTGTTGCCCTGCTCGTCTAAAACCGGCATGTGACTAAACCCGACAGGCTCTAGGTAAAGCGTTATCGTATCCCCCGGGCTAAATACGTCGCTTGGGTGATCGGTGTAGACTCCATAGCCTTGCTCGGAATACGGCTCGATAAACGTGCTAAATACAGACTGGAACTCGGTTTGATTCCACGCGTCTAGATATTGCTGCCGTGCACTCTCAAAATCGGTCGTGTTGGCAAGATTAGTGCTGTTGGTCATCACAGAGCTGTTTGTCTGAGTCGGTGGTAACGCAGGGCTTAACTGCGCAAAAGATATCGGTACTAAGGAGACCACGAGTAGTGAAGCCGCAGCTACAGCCGCATATTTTTCACGAATTGTTAGACTACGCATGGCTATAGAATTAGTGGAACCGACTTAAGCAGTGCGTTCACATCTTAGCAAAGCAGATTCAGAGTTCTCTTACGGCCGATTATTCCGGTAGGATTGCTATAATGCAAGAATCCTAGTTGATCTATGCGATCTATGCGCTGAAATCCCCTAACAGTTGTACCATAATGCTTTATAGTCGCCGCTCAT
>JAKEIF010000108.1 GCA_022545875.1 Nitrososphaera sp. | reverse complement strand
CTACCTAGCCGCTGCATCCAGCTCTATACTTTCCAAGGTGACGTCGTTTTGGATCCATTTTGTGGAGTTGGCTCTTCATTAATTGCAGCGGCCAAAAGCGACAGGCATTTTGTTGGCTATGATGTAAATTCAGAATATGTTGCTGCGGCCAATAGGCGCATCAGTGAACTGATCTAAAAAGTGCGAGTGCGAACCTCTTGAAAGAGAGGTTCGTGTGTCTGACGATAACAGAATCGTCACCGCTGCGATCGTGCCAAAATCTCTTGTTAAGTTATGCATTCACTATTCAGCCTGCGCCGTATTTGAAGCGATTATGTAGTCATGTTCAGTCATCTTTTTCAAATGATGCAGTCAATTGCTATTCTCACGGCGTATAATGATACTATGTTCGTAGAATGAAGTAGATTACTTTTATCCGTCCCTTCTACAGCTAGCGACGATGGAATATCTCAAGCTGAAAAAGCTTCGCTTGCTGGTGATAGCCGTTGGCATAGCAGCAATAGGCGCTGCATGCAGCAGCTCTGTCTTTGCAAGCCATAGCTTTGAACTGGGAGTCGCGGCAGGATCCCTGCCGCAGAATACTCACATAAGGCTCGATGGGCTAACGCTGCCGCCAGGTGGCGTACTGCCGCTGTACGATTCAAGCCCCAACTTTGTCGCAGGTCACTTTTTGTTAAGGGCGCCATGCGATGAAGACCACGTGCCGACTATTACGGTAATTGCAGGACACATTGACGAACACATGCACGACACGTTCATGGACAAAGTCCCACTATACTACATAAATCACGCCTCAACGGCCGGTAGTTGCGTATTTCACGCTCACCTCCCCGACCCACTCAATGGCGGCGCGCCAAGGGTGACAGACGTTGACCTTATCAACCTCTCAGGGCAAGATGTAGAGTTCAATGCGGGCGACGTGGTGGACATTAACGTGCAGCGCGTCCTGGGAAGCATTGCAAGTGCAGGCTATGAAGAAATGCAACTGCCAGGGGAATTGACTCACGGAAATCCAGTGTTCGACCTAAATGACGATGATCCTGACAACGACGGCCTAGGATTCATCGAGGATTGATGGGGTGAAGAGAAATGGTTGGGCAGAGAAAGAAAATCATCGTTTTTGGCTCAGTATTTGCAGCCCTCGGCTTCATGTTACTTTCGGGAGCCGGACTTCAGCAGGCGTTTGCTCATGCGTCCACCACGGGGACCGTTGACGACGGGCCTGCGGACGGCAACCTCATCCGGGTCGTCCTTGGGCATTCAAGCGAGCCTACTTACGGCGCGCTTCCCGGAATACATGACGGCAAGCACAACTTGGAAGTGCGCCTGACTGATGCTGAAACCAGCATGCCTCTTACCGGCGCTTCGCTAAAAGCTGACAAGTTCTACTTTGAATCGCTGTCAAAGTTCAAGGCCGCAAAGGGTCCTAATGGTGCGGACGAATTGGAAACCGGAATCCCTGTCGAAGCGGTATTCGGCGATGCTGGCCATTATGTCCACAGGCAAGTGCAGAAAGATGGAATCTATGGATACAGGCTATATGGCACGATCAGCTACTTTGGGGAAGGAAGCGCTGAAATTGACAAAACCGTATTTTGCATGACAGAATCAGGCGGGACAAGCAAGTTCAACAAAGGAAGCTGGTCTGGAGGATTTGGCTGAACAGAAGACATCGAGGATATACTCTTTCCTGAAGATAACGAGGCAATAGAAGATGCAAGCCTTGTGACATCACAAAACCCGATACAGCAAGCTAGTCTATTGAGTAGCAGCGGACAGGCATCTGTCTCCAGCAGCGCGTTAGTCCAAGGGTCTCTACTGCCATTATTTCAAATACTTGCGGTAGGAGCGACTGCTGCAATAGGTGGAGTTGTCGGAATCAAGGCCTTCAGAAAACGCCCGATCGACGAACAACTCTAAGAGGATACGTCCTCTCTCTTTTTATTTCCGCCGGTAACACGATATATCTTGTCGCTATAACGAAGTGAGCGGTATATGCAATCCCCACAGGGACAAACTCGTCCGAGTAGTAAAAAGAGCTGATAGCGTCGCTCTAAAAGCACTACCAGATGCACCATGACTATTTCAGAAAGCACGAAGGATTAGCTGGAAAGACACCCGCTGAGATCGCGGGTATCGAAATTGAAGGTCGAAACAAGTGGATTAACGCGATCCAAAATGCTAGCAAACTAGCCAGATTAAAGTGTAAAAAGCATAAAAAACATGTCATGCAAATAATCATCAAATAATGCACAACCATGAGTCAAATCCTTCAATACAAAAGTCTAAGGATGAATTGCAAAAGTACTGGCGAAGTTCCAATGAAATGAATACTAATCCTTCAAACTATTTGCATGGCAACAAGCGTAGTAAATATTTGGTATCTCTAGTAAAACAATATGCCAGACCAGACGCTTCCATTCTTGAGCTTGGATGCAATGTTGGACGCAATCTTAACCATCTCTGGAAGGAAGGTTTTCGCAATCTGTCAGGTGTTGAGGTTAATCCTGACGCTCTCAAGCTGATGAAACAAAACTTCCAGGACATGGAGGCAATAACATACGAAGGCTCCATAGAAGATCGAATAAAGGAGTTGGGTGAATATGACGTTGTTTTCACAATGGCAGTATTAGAGCACGTCCATTATGATTCAGAATGGGTATTTTCAGAAATTGCACGAAAAACTAAGGGACACCTGATAACAATCGAGGGCGAAAAGAAGATCGCATCTGAACTTCATTTTCCAAGAAATTACAAGACTATCTTTGAAGGCTTGGACTTGCAGCAGATATATGAAAAGGGCCTGAGCCAGAAAGAAGGCTTGAATACCAATTTTTATGCAAGAGTCTTTTCAGGAAATCGCAGTTGACGCTAGCACCACCCACTATCAACAAAACCCGCTTAAAGCCTCTGTTCAATTTCCTGGGTAGCCAGCCCAAGTGTTCAATCAGGCGCAGAGCTGTTCATTTGTGGCGCGTCATAAATGAGTCCAAGAGGCTCAAAGGTTTCTGACACTATTTAGGATCAAGTACGATGTGGGATCGGTGGTTCTCGTGCCGATAGCGGTTCGAAAAGTGGACCCAACTACAAATTACATGATTGAAATCTTAAGTCTTCCCTTAGCGGAGCCGTCGGGATTGCAGCCCCTGATTTCTGAGGATCTAGTAATTGAGAGTCTGTGCCGATTATAAGCGTCGCACTGTTACATGAAAATGGATTGCAATGCG
>JAKEIF010000107.1 GCA_022545875.1 Nitrososphaera sp. | reverse complement strand
CTGCAGTGTGCTATGATCCTCTCTTCCAATTCTGGCTGCGCATATTGGCGTTGTCTAGCTGCTGGCCATGACAGTCCTTATTTTGACCTTATTCTGGTTGTTGTCCCTGCTCTGGTTATCTCTTTGGTTAGACAGGTCCTGCTGAGGTCGTATCGAGTAAGAGCGCCGCTGAAGAATTGATAACAAAAAGATTCGGATGTGACCAGGGCTGCAGCAGTTATGTAGAAGCAACAAAATCCTATGAATAGGCAGTACATATCTGCATATTCATTATGAGCAGAGGAAATAGCCTAGGTTTCCTTACGGACATAATTGTCGCAGAATCTGTTAGCTAGTGTCATGTCAATTTACTTAAAGAATGTCGGCGATAGTAACACCGTCCATGAAAGACCAAGAGTATGAAAAGCATGATGAGATCACAGAAAAGACACTGAAGCCCATAACAAAAGTAGATTCGAAATTGGACAAGGAAATGCAGGAATGGGAAGTCGAATCAACCAAGGACGGGCAGGATTCTCAGGGCAGTTGATTTCCACTGCGACATTTCAGGACCACTCATCCATCAAATCCTTTATCTTCTGCTTTTCTTCTGTTACCGCGTAGCCTCTTTCAGGATCAATTGAAGCGTTAGAGGCGGGTTTGGAGCCTGCCTTGGTTTCCTGCTTTCTGTTTTTCATATCCAGATCATTATCCGTATTATATGATTGTGGAACATGATATTTAGTAGAATCCGTTAAACTGAAGCCTCTCTAGTCTCGCAGCCGAGTTAGTAGTATGTGCAATAACACTCACATTCTTCATCGTCGACCAAGCGCGGCATTTCCACGTCGATTGAGCGCCGAGAGGTTAAGAGGTATTCGAGTAGTTTATTTGGTCATGACGCACAACCCTGCATGTATTGGGTAATGCAATGGAGCTGTGTCAACGAGTCTTGGAGCTTGATTCAATGATTAGGTTTGCTGCCATCGCTACTCTTGATGCTGACATTGTTGCTATTCAATACAGGAAGGGCATAGAACCGCTTCTCACAGAAGAGGAAACAAAACTCTCAGTCATGCAGTCGTTGATGAGAGCCGCGATACGGCGTACATTGGAGAGCAAGTTAGGTAGGACTGTGTACGCGACTGCCGTTTATGAAAAAATAAAGCGAGCGACGATTTCAATGTTCGACAATCATACCCGTCAAGAAACGGCATTTCTCATGATATCGGTTGAGAAAGAAGCCAATCTTGAATCCATGATAACCGAAAGAATTCTACCACTGGTGGAAAACTACTAGGGCTGCCACGATACTAGGATAGTCAAACAGAACGGTGCCTTAATCTAGTTGCTATCGACTCCAGTACCCATCCAAGAAAGTTCTATTGTCTTTGAAAATGTTACCGATTCTTGCTAAATCTTTTCAACCAAAGGTGACGCGGAATTGGAGTGATCGTGCATGTATCACGGATACTGCACTAGTTCATGTATTTCATCAACGACCTGTCGAAGGACATTATTTGCACTGCCTTCACCTAGCATCACACATAAAGCAAAATGAAGTTGCTCAAGTGAAAATTGCGTATCATCATCTGGATCAAAAGTAATGGCGTAAGACCGTCGTAACTGGTATGCCAGCACTTCGAACATTTCCTCGCCTAGTGTATTTAGGGCAATATTTGCCGCCTTGCGCATTACGCTACCATCGGTCTCAGGCATTGCTGTTTCTGTTTTCGGGCGTTCCCCTAAGAGAGATAGTCTGTCACACTTTCTTACAGTCACCTTATGCCGTCCTACAGCTTCGCTTTTACTGTAATGCTAGCGTCAATCGTCATTTGCTCTTGTCCCAAAAGGGTCTTCAATCATCTCAATTTATCGGTCGTTTTGCTGGTAGTTCGGATAAGACCGGCGTGTCAAACGCCTACCTACTTGTCATGCCAAAGAATGTGCAGATCCGTCTTGTACGCAAGCGGTTATACGAAGATTTGTCGTCCGTAAAAATTACTCTAGCCTCGCGCTGGATGGCTACAGGCCTATCCTAAACGCTTTTTCCAGTATTCCTTTATACGTATCGACCATAACCTTGTGACGAAACACGGCTTGCAAGTTACCTGCTCTCTCTTCTACCTCCGTCATTCTTAATTCCGTGGCCAATCTTTCAAGGAAATATCTGTGGTTCTCGTCTTGTATTTTTTCCAATACCTCATCGATGTATCGTCGATTGGCATCTATTCTCGACTCTACTACTTTGTCTATGAGGGCTCTCAGATGGGCTGCCGCTTCGTCCTGACTGGAAGCCATAGTAGAATCAGTGCGTATTCCAGCTTGTTGCCTATTAAACAATAGGTGATGGCTTGTTAGAGAAGCATTATCCATAGATGACACCCATGGGGAATATGTCATATGCCTAATCAAAAAGACCAAAGCTTTGGATCTTCCAAATAGAGTGTTTGTCAAGCACACGATTTTCAGAATATTGATATTGACCTTTGGCATTAATTTTTCGCGATGACGGAGGCAATCGAGCTTTTTGTGCGCGATTTTGCCGTTATAATGATTATCGCCTCCGTCATGGCGCTGCTATCCCACAAGCTAAAGCAACCGATGGTTATAGCTTACATCGCGGCGGGCATGATAATCGGTCCCTATACTCCGCCTTTCAGCCTGATAACCCAAGTCGAAACCCTGCAGCTCTTTGCAGAGATTGGCGTGATACTACTCTTGTTCGTAGTTGGCATGGAGTTTCCAATTGAAAAATTAAGAAGGATTGGAAAGAAGGCCACCGTCATAGCAGCCGCAGAAGCAGCCGGCACTTTTCTCGCAGGATATGGAACAGGACAGCTGCTTGGATTCACCTTCTATGACAGCCTCTTTGTAGCACTTGCAATCTCTGTAACCAGCACTGTGATAGTGATGCGCGTGCTAGAAGAGCTAAAGATGATAAAGGAAGAGGCCTCTACTATGATCTTAGGCGTTGCAATTATCGAGGACATCATCATAATTTCACTCCTCGCAATTCTGCAATCAGTTGCCTCCACCGGCAACTTGGCAATTTCAGAGATAGGCATTTCTGTCGGGCTCGTTCTGGCATTCATTGGCGGGTCGATATTTCTTGGCGCAAAAGTCGTCCCCAAGTATGTAGACCTCGTCGGGAAGACCAATAGCTACGACGTGCTTGTTATTGCAATGCTCGGGATTGCTTTTGGCATGGCCTTTATCGCGTTTGAGCTGGGGATATCCGTAGCAGCTGGCGCATTCTTTGCAGGGGTCTTGGTAGCTGAGTCAAAAATGCATTCTGTTGCCGTAGTGTTGGCCACTCCGCTTAGGGATATGTTTGCCGCGGTGTTTTTCATATCGGTCGGAGCGCTGATGGACATATCTCTGCTTCCGCTGTTTATTGTGCCAGCATTGGTGCTGATCGGAGTATCATTTGCTGCCAAATTCCTCACTGTCTGGGCTGCTGCAAGGGCTCAGGGCTTCAACAAGATTACGTCTGCCCGATCTGCATTTGGCTTGTCATCGTCAGGTGGAGAGCTGGCCCTAGTTGCTGCAAAGGGTGGCGCCGATGTCGGGGCGACCAGTGCATTTCTCCTGCCTATGGTCGGGGCCATGACCATCATTACCACGTTCATTTCTCCATATGCGATAAAGTTCGGCTGGAGGCTTGCAGAAAGGTGGCAGCCAAAGGAAGGACAGATAGACAGCAGTGGTAACGCCAAAAACCCTGAATCGTGACATCGCAACCTGCCTGAATCAAGCATAAAAAAGAAACGAAGGGCTAGTCTGCTAGCTGGATAATTCTTCAAAGTAGCCGCACTGGCAAACTAGTACCGCAGAATCAGTTTCATCGGTTCCACGTTCTGTAATGCGGTTCGCCTCAGTAAGTGACCGCCCACACTTCGGACATTCAAGTAGTGTCCACAAAGCAGGGATTTTCCTTCAGTTTTACGCTTTTTAACACTTATGAGTAGTCATTGCAGTT
>JAKEIF010000009.1 GCA_022545875.1 Nitrososphaera sp. | reverse complement strand
GAACAGGGAAATGACGCGGTAGTCCACCTCATGAAACTAGCTTCGGGTCTCGATTCTTTGGTTATTGGCGAAGACCAAATCCTCGGGCAGGTAAGGAGGGCTTTTGAATACTCTAAAAGCAATCGGTATGTAGGTCCAAGCCTGTCGGTCGCGTTTAACAAGGCGCTCAAGGTGGGGGGCAATGTCAGGACTGTAACTGGAATCAACAAGGGCAACGTATCTATTGCGTCCATAGCTGTCAACCTTGCTGAGGAATATTTTGACGATCTCAAGGAGAAGGACATTATGCTTATCGGAACAGGCGAGGCGGCAAGTCTTGTCGCAAAGGTGCTCAAAAAGAGAGGAGCAAACTTTATGGTTACTAGCAGGGCCCCAGAGAGAGCAAAATCCTTTGCAGAGACCGTAGCGGGAACCCCTATACCGTTTGATACGGCTCTCGACATGCTCTCAAAGACCGACATTGTGTTTACAGCGACAAAGGCGCCGTATCGGTTGGTCACTTTTGACAGGGTAAAAGACGCCATGCAGGACAGGAAGGGGGGCATGATGATCTTTGACCTTTCAAATCCAAGAACCGTTGATGACAGGGTAATCTCTATTCACGGTGTCAAGCTAGTCAACATGGATCAGATTGCAGAGCTGGTCGGCAAGAACATGCGCTCCCGCATCAAGGAAGTCAGGGCAGCCGAGAAGCTGATAGAAGACGAACTGAAATCAGTTGACTCTAAAATGAAACGACTAAAGGCCGAGCCTGTTGTCGTGTCCGTTTTCAAAAGCGTGGATGCCATAAGGGAGCGCGAATTGCGCAAGGCTATTTCAATGATGGGAAGAAAAATAGGAGCAGAGGAGGCAAAGGTTGTGGAGCAGCTTTCACATGCATTAGTAGAAGGCGTACTCGCAGCGCCAATGAACAACCTAAGAAAGGAGATAGAGAATGCAGAGGGTGAAGAGCTGATGAAGTTGGTAGCCAAGTTGTTCAAGTATGAAGAGAAACAAACGCGGCAGGATTAGCAACGCTTTTCCAGATGTTAGGCTGCGCAGGCTCAGAACCAGCGCCGCGATTCGAGATTTGCTTCAGGAAACCAGGCTTTCGCCCAGCGACCTTATTGCCCCGATCTTTGTGCAGGAGGGCCTCAAAAGGCCCCAAAAAATCGGATCGATGCCAGACATCCAGAGGCTGCCGCTGGCAGGCCTAGTCAAAGAAGTTGAATTCATCTTAAAGCTGGGGATAAAAGCAGTAATCCTGTTTGGCCTTCCATCGAACAAAGACGACCAGGCCAGTTCTGCGTATGACAGTAAGGGCATCGTACAGAAATCAGTGGAGACCGTCCGCAAGCAATTCGGCGACAAGATCGCCATAATCACCGATGTCTGTCTGTGTCAGTATACTTTGCATGGCCATTGCGGGCTAGTCACAAACAAAAAAGTCGACAACGACAGGAGCATCGCTACGCTGGCACAAGTTGCAGTCAGTCATGCGCGGGCTGGCGCGGATATTGTTGCACCTTCTGCCATGATGGACGGCCAGGTCCAAGCAATCCGGGAATCGCTTGACGACTCTGGTCTGACAGATACGGCGATAATGGGATATTCCGCGAAACAGGCGTCTCCGCTGTATGCCCCATTTAGAGACGCTGCTCACTCTACACCAGGATTTGGCGATAGGCGCACCTACCAGATGCCGTATGCCAATGCGCGTGAGGCCATGCGAGAAGTTGAAACAGACATTGAAGAAGGAGTAGATATAGTCATGATAAAGCCCGCAATTCCATACCTTGACCTTATCTACAAGACCAGGAGGGCAACCAAGTTGCCGATATGCGCGTATAGCGTGTCCGGCGAGTATGCGCTGATAAAGGCTGCCGCGCTTAACGGGTGGGCTGACGAGGATGCAGTCACTACAGAGTTTTTAACTTCGATAAAACGGGCGGGAGCGGATATCATTATCACTTACCAGGCCAAGAAAATGGCACAGCTGCTAGCAAAGCGCTAGCTTGCACGTTTTTATGGCTCCAGCCCGATTGTCACACTATGTTTGCGGCCGACAGTGCTTCAGAGCGGGCAACTAGCATCGAAGACTACCAGAACACGTGCACAGAATTCATCGCAGACATTAGCAAGGACTACGAGGACTGGGTGAACCGCTACCAGCTGGGAGAAACTGAGACGGCCAGACGCAAGTCGCAGATCGAGGCAATCGTCAGGACGACTAATGCATGGATTTCAAAGTACGGGACGACAATCAAAAAGGTAGACATTATCATGAACGACGGCGTAAACAAGCTGGCGGAAAATACCGCGGGATATCCCTTTGGTTATGATGTATTTGTCAATGGAAAGAGCCGGTTTACGGATTATAAAGTCGG
>JAKEIF010000106.1 GCA_022545875.1 Nitrososphaera sp. | reverse complement strand
CGTTGAAAAAAAGGAGTCTTTCATAGGTTGTTTGAATTGCAATCTTACTCCATTCAGCAAGTTTTCTCCATTGGGTCCTCCCGCTGCAATTGAGCTACCCGCTCCTAGGAACAGTGAAACCGCTTTCGAATTAAGTAACAGCGCAAGTCCTGTAATATCCATTTTAAGATTTTGAAAATCAATCAAATAGATAAGTTTTGACTACAGGGAGGGATTTTAGCTGCGGATGGAGAACAGAGTCTGGGAAACGCCCTAGACCAAGTCGGGAATCAATAAACCGTACAAGACGGAGTTCCCATGCGGAGCAGCATGCTCACTATGGGAACCCTGGTACGCAGTGGACTGGGCGGGATTTGAACCCGCGACCTCTCGCTTGCGAAGCGAGCATTACTACCCCTGAACTACCAGCCCCGTAGCTTCGAAAGCGGAACGATCCCAATATAAAATGTTAGAAACAAAAAATGAAAAAATCCTGTCGCCGGCACGTGCCGGAGGTACTTCAACTATTCTTCTAGCTGTCCCCTAATCTCTCCGTCAGGGTTATCCTCGGTATGAACATTGACGTACGCTTCTCCATCCTCAATCAGCTCTATCAGGTCTTCAATTTCCTGTCCGGCAAGCGGGCCCTCGAGGTCTGAAGCGACGATCTCGCCACTTGCAAGCTCGCCATCTATTTCACCTGATGCGGAATCGTCGTAAAGCGTGACTACTATGTCACCATTTTCGCCTTCCTCGCCCATGTGAATGTGTGCCGCCGTAACGTCAACAATCTCTTGGACGTCTACAAAGTATTGCGCTTCGTCGTCGCCTTCTTCGAATGTTACTTCAGCATCGCCGCTTGCATTTGTGTCCACTTCTGGGACTTCATCCTCGCCAGTCAATGACGCGGTGAATGTTCGATCATCACCATTGTCGTTGTCGGCGTCATCGATGTCGTCTGTATCTTCATCGTCTTCGTCATCGTCTGCGCGTGCTGTTGTAAGTGAAATTGTGGCAAAGTGGCCGCTTTCAAATTCGACTATCGCGTCGCCTGAATTGATTATGGCGACATCCGTGATATCTTCGTCGCTTTCAGGCAGGTCTACATGGAATGTGCACCTGTTGTTATCAGGGTCTGATAGGTCGCTGACGTATTCTAGTTCGACTCCTTGTACGTCAGGTGCGATGCCGGCTACTACGTCAATGTCTGACTCAGGTGTGTCGCCGTCAGTGCACGGGATGCTGACTGCCACATGGCCCGACTCTATTTCCGCAGGTGTGGTATCTGCCAGAAGCAGGAATTCATCAGGCTCGAGTGAAAGTCCTTCTAGAGGTACGGTCTCGATGGTTATTATTTCTGCGTGGTCTGCCGTTGCCGCAGGAGAGAACTGCTGTCCAGTTGCGAACAATCCAAAAAGTAGAATGCTCGCCGCAGCAGCCACTCCGGCTATTACAAAAAAGTTTCTTCTCATGAACGCCCACACAAACTATGCTTTTTATGAGCTGTGAAACAAGGTTCATCCACTAGTAACGAAACTATCCACCCAAAGAAGATTCTGCGTTTGCAAACTGTAGTGCAAATGCATAAACGTATGAGCCACTTGCGAATACCTGAAAAGGCACAGTGACTCAGTCCAGCAACTCGTGCGATCTATTGCTCACCAACGCTTCGGCTGTGATTCCAAAGGCCGGCGTCATAGAAACCGACATCATGATCGAAGGCGGCAGAATCAAGGCGCTGACAAATTCCTCTGGAAACATTTCAGCAACGAGAAAGGTAGACATCAAAGGCAGGTATGTTCTCCCCGGAGCCATCGACCCACATGTCCATTATGGAGTATACACTCCCATTGATGAAGCCGCAAGGACTGAATCAAGATCGGCTGCCGTAGGAGGAGTCACGACCATGATAAGGATGCTCAGGCTCTACAATCGCTACAACGATTTCTTGGATGAGCAGCTAGCCGCATGCAGGGGCAATCACTATGTCGACTACTCCACTCATGCCTCCATCTTGAGACCGGAGCAAGTGCAGGATATCCCTGACTTGCGAAAAAAGGGGGTGGGCTCGCTCAAAATATACATGAACCTTGGAGCGGATCTTAACCGCATTTTCATGGACGCTCGACCGGGCGGACATGAGATCAGCGAAGGAGAAGTAAACATGACTGACGAGCTGTTGGAATCAATTGTAAGGGAGGGTGCCAAGTTGCACTCCACGATACTGGTGCATGCAGAAGATCCTAGTGCCTGCTCTGAGGGCATCAGGTCGGGCATGGAAAAAGGGATGTCGGGACTCAAGGCATGGTCGGAATGCAGACCTCCATCTTCAGAAGCGCTGAGCGTGACTAGGATTTCAGAAATTGCACGAAAATACGGCGCTAATCTATATTTTGTCCACATCGGCTCAACTGCTGCCCTTGACGCCATACTTGCAGAGAGGGAAAAGGGGATGTCAAACTATTACATCGAGACCTGCCCGCAATACCTTACGCATACAACAGACTTTGACAACATTACCGGCAAAGTCGTCCCGCCTATACGCGCAAAGAGCGACTTGCAGAGCATGTGGTCGGCACTTCGGAATGGCATAATAGACACGATAGGGACAGACCACGTCGCAAACAGGCTCGAAATGAAACTGGGCAAGGGAGACCTCTGGACCGCCCTTGCAGGATTTCCAGGGATTGCGACTATGCTGCCAGTGCTGCTGGACCACGGGG
>JAKEIF010000105.1 GCA_022545875.1 Nitrososphaera sp. | reverse complement strand
GCATTGATGAGCTTGTAGTACTGGCCGTCATAATTTACGCGGTTATCAGGATCAGACTTGAAAAGGCGCTCTATCACTTCTAGTTGCTCTTTGAATTTCGTCACAGGCTTGTTGAACTCTATGCCAAAGTCAACCACATTTTGAGCCTCACCGGCGCCAATGCCCAAAATGCCCCTGCCATGGGTTAGCCTGTCAAGCGTAATCGCTGACAGCGCGATTGCAGACGGATGCCTCCTGATCGCATCAGTAACGCATGTGCCTAGTTCGACGTTTTTGGTAATTGCGCCAATCGCCGCAAGCATCAACCATGCGTCATTGACAACTGCTTTTTTCCACTGCGGAACATTGGAATGATCCATCGCCCAAACCGAATCATAATCCAGTCTGTCTGCCATCTGGCATCCAGTCATTATCTGGTTTTCGTCTAGTCCGAGCCTTGCAACATTAAGCCCCTGCGTAAAACCAAACTTTACCCTTTTCAAAACTCTAATCCACCAGAGAACGGATAAAGGTCGTACTTAATATTCATTTGACTTAATCAAATAGAGGATATATTTTAATCTTGAGAGCACAAAGGAACTAGATTTTGTGCGTAGCCTTGTCAACATATTATACCCAGAATGTCAAGAGTGCTTATTCTACCATGTAAAATTGTAAAGTGGCAACACGAGTCAATGTTTGGCACCGATGGGGGCAGCAGGGAAAGTGAGAACGTGGACGATCAGTTCATCGGGATAATTGATGACCTTGTGGTAATGTCAGAGCAGGACTCTGAGCTTGCCGAGGGCCTGAGATGGATAGACACCCAGTCGCGCAAGCAGGGCGTGACGTTCTACGAGATGGCCATGATAATATTGAGAAAGCACATGGCAGAGAAAAAGGCCAAAGAATGGCTTAACAACAAGCTCAGCCCACAGTAAGACTCTGGACTGCCTTGCTGACAGCAGGCTGGATTCTCGGATCGGTAACGTCAGGGATTATGTTGAACGGACGCAGCTCTACTTTTGGAATCAATTCTGCAAGCGCATAAGCCACTGCCACGAGCAATTGCTGGCTTATCCTTCTTACCCTGTTATCGAGTATCGCCCTCATCGTGAACGGGAACACGAGGGCGTTGTTTGCCCTGTTCTCAAACTTGTAACTCCCAGTTGCGATGACCCTGGCTCCTGCGTCTGCCGCATCCTTGGGATGGATTTCCGGATCGGGGTTTGTCAAGGGAAAGATAACCGGGTCCTTGTTCATTGTCCTTACCAGTGCAGACGTCAGCAAATTCTTGACTCCTGAAACCCCAATAAACACGTCCTTGCCCCTCACCGCATCTATCAACGAGTTTACCCCTTCCGGAACGTTTGTAATCGAGGCAAGCTCGATCTTGTACTTGTTCATGGTGTCAACAGGTCGTGACTTTGAAACGACTCCATACGAGTCAGTGACTATAATGTCGGTTATTCCAATGGCCCGAAGAATCTTTACTATTCCATAGCCTGCAGATCCCGCACCGGCTACCACGACACTCGTTCGCCCGGGCTCCCTCTTTGTAAATTTCATCGCATTGAGAAGAGCCGCCAGCGTAACGACGGCAGTTCCATGCTGGTCATCGTGAAAGACAGGGATGTCGAGCTCCTCCGTGAGCCTTTCTGTTATTTCCAGGGCCTTTGGGGTTTCAATATCCTCAACATTTATCGCGCCAAACACCGGCGAGATATATTTTACTGTCCGTATTATCTCCTCGGCGTCTGCAGTCTTTAGGCAGATCGGGAAAGCGTCAACATTGCCAAACTCCTTGTACAACAATGCCTTTCCCTCCATGACTGGAAGGGCAGCTTCAGGACCTAACGAACCAAGCCCGAGCGTACGGGTACCGTCTGTCACTATGGCAACGTTGTTTCTCTTTGAGGTATATTCATAGGCCCGCTCTCTATCGGCTGCTATTTCAAGGCAGACTTCGGCGACTCCAGGAGTATATGCAATGCTTATTTCTCTTGGAGACTTTACCGATACCTTGCTCCTAATCTCAATCTTGCCGCGGAGCCTTTTATGAAGTTCAAGTGCCTCTTGTCCCAGAGTTTTCTTGGAGTTATTTCCATTCTCCTTTTTTTCGTCGCTGCCTTTTGCAACTGTCTTCATTTGACGGCTCTAATTTCCTCTCGCAAGTCCCTTTCAGCTGACCTATTTATCAAGTGTGCTGCCCGTAAGACCGGCGGCCCGATTTGAGAGCGGCAGGTACTCGCAGCCCATGGGCCCGCAATATCTGCCAACATAGACGGCCTTTGGACGATATAGAGCAGGCTTTGGCGCGGCTTCGGCAAACTTTTCTTCAATAACATGAGCGGCCCAACCGGCTATTCTTGAAATCGCGAATATCGGAGTGTTAAGGTCCATCGGTATTCCCATGCTATAGTATACCGAGGCACTGTACAGATCGACGTTAGGATAAATTGCCTGGCGTTTCGTGTCAAGCATCCACTTTTTTGTCGTCCGCTCGACGTCCTTTGTTATCTTGTACCACTTGTTGTTCTTTTCTCCAGATATTTTTTCAGAGAGCCCTGCTAAAATGTCGGCGCGCGGATCGGTTGTCCGGTAGACTGCATGCCCCATGCCCATGACCCGGCCGCCTGATTGCAGCCTGCGCGTGACCCATTTCTCAGCTTTTGAGGGTTCGGCAATTTCAAGCAGCATCTTCATTACCTGTACGTTTGCCCCGCCATGTAGCTCTCCTGACAGTGCCCCGGTCGCCCCGCTTATGCACGCGTACATATGCGCCCTGGTTGACGCGATTTCTCTTGCAGCAAAGGTAGAGGCATTGAAGCTGTGCTCCGCGTGGAGTATAAGACAGATATCCATCACTCTCGCTTCTTCAACCGAAGGGTCGATCCCCCGCAGCATGTGGAGAAAGTTGGCGGCATGGGACACCTCTCTCTCTTCAACAGGGTCAACCACGTGTTGTCCGTTTCTTATCCTGCTCCAGGCTGCAACTATGGCAGGGATTTTAGCCATGAGAATAATCGCTCGGCGAACATGGGCATCCTTTGAGGTGTCCTCGATATTCAAATCATAGTCCGCGAGCTCGGCTATGCAGGATTGCAAGACATCCATAGACTGGGAGCGCTTGGGCCGATTCTTCAGGTTCCTTATCATCGGCTCCGGCAGCCCGCGGGCTTCCTCCAGCCGTCTCTTGAAATCCTTCAGCTGCGGCTCAGTAGGCAATTCGCCAAAAAGCAGAAGATATGCTGTCTCTTCAAAAGTTGAATGATATGCCAGGTCGAGAATGTCAAAGCCCCTGTAGATCAGCTTGCCGTTTTCGCCGTCAATAGAGCATATCTTTGTGTCGGCAACTTCTATATTTCGAAGGCCAATGTTGCGCGCATCCATCTATTTTTAGACTGCAGTAAATGCTCGAAGTTCGTATATTAAAGTAGTGTCGCAGCACTGCCGACTGATGTCACGCAGCGGCAGTTGAGTTTATTTTCAAGTTACCGGAAGCACAGATATGAAAATCATACACGCTACTCCGATGGGATCCGTCATGACCAAAGAGGAGGTCAAGGAATTCTTGTCGACAGGCAAGACCAACCTGCAACTGGCCACGGTGGACAACAGAGGCGATCCCATGATCCAGCCAGTCTGGTACTACTTTGATGAAAGCGCCGAGAGGATGTATGTTTGCACCTCCAAAGAATCAGTGAAGGCTCAAAACATCCGGCGCAGAAATACGACGTACTTTAGCGTCGATGATGACTCCTTTCCTTACAGGTGTGTGAAGGGAAAAGCAAGAACGGACGTATTGGAGCAAGTCGACACGAACCTTGCCCTAACGGCAAAGATAATGGCAAAATACCTGGGAAGTGCCGAGCATCCTAACGCCGTCTATATTCTAAACACGGTCAGGACAGGCCAGTCCGTGGTGCTTTCTTTGCGGCCGCTCTACTATTCCACCTGGTGCTTTAGCAAGTCGCAAGAGTAATTATACCACTCAGGGGATCCCAATTTCGCGCTTGACCAAGGGCATAACCTACAGAGACGCAGGCGTGGACGTAAAAAAAATTCGATCCGCACAAAGGTCAATTGGCGAGATAATTTCAGCAAGCCACAGCCTCTTGCCTGAGGGCAAGGTCATGTCGGGTTTTGGCCACTATGCAGGACTGATAAAACTCGGAAAGCAGATACTTGCGCTTCACTCCGACGGCGTAGGGACGAAGGTGCTAGTCGCCCAGCTGATGAACCGCTTTGACACAGTGGGCATTGACTGCGTCGCCATGAATGTTAACGACATCATTTGTGTGGGTGCAATGCCGATAGGATTTGTCGACTATGTCGCTCTCCGCCAGCCAAATGAGGGCCTCCTCGAGGAGATAGCAAAGGGACTGTTGAAAGGCGCAAAGCAGTCCGAGATGGCTATAGTCGGAGGCGAGACTGCAATCCTTCCTGACATCATTTCAGGCGACAGTGAAAATGCGTTTGACCTTGCCGGAACGGTAATGGGTATTGTCAGAGAGAAGCCGATTCTCGGACAGTCAGTCAGGCAGGGTGATGTTATTGTTGGAGTCGAAAGCAGCGGCCTGCACTCTAACGGTTACAGCCTCGCGCGCAAGATCTTGCTTGGGAGATATTCGGTCGACGATAACGCAGAACACCTGGTCCAGACGGTAGGCGAGGAGTTGCTAACCCCGACTAGGATTTACGTCAAGCCCGTAATGGAACTCTTGAAAAAGAAAATACCAGTCCATGGCCTCGCGCACATCACTGGCGGCGCCTTTACAAAGCTCCCTAGGTTGAATTCTAGGGTCAGGTACGTGCTGGAGGATTTGCCCCCGCCGACTGGCATATTCAAGCAGATCCAAGTCGATGGCAGGATTGATGCCGCAGAGATGTGCCGGACGTTTAATATGGGAATCGGCTTTTGCGTCATCTGTCCTAGGGCGGCGGCAGACAGCGTGACTCGCCTGTTTGCAAAGTTCAAGATGGCTTCACGGATTGTCGGAAAGATAGAAGATGGAAACGGCGAAGTGATTGCGAACTTGGCCGGGAAGCGCCAGCGCCTCTGATGCACAAAAATTATATGCGCTCGTCGCTGATTTTCAAAAACATTGCTTGCAGCGGGGGAAGAAAATTATGATCAGGCGTGCAGAGTCATAGCTCGCAGGATCGAAGATAGAGAGGTTACCCTTGGCCAAGCATTGGTGATAATGAGAAGGGTTGCCTCAGAGCACCACCTCGCCACTTTGCCAAAGAATGAGCACATCTTGAAATATTTGCATAGTTTCAGGTCGAGGAGGTTATTGATGGTCAGGCCGGCAAAGACGGCGTCCGGTGTCGCCGTAATCGCAGTCATGCCCGAGCCTTACGATTGTCCGCACGGCAGATGCATATATTGTCCCGGGGGGATTGAAAACAACACCCCGCTCAGCTACACAGGAACCGAGCCTTCGACAAAGGCAGCACAGAGATTCAGCTACGACCCCTACCGGCAGGTGCAGAACAAGATGGAACAGCTGCTTGCCAGAGGACATGACATCGGCAAGACGGAAATCGTAATTGTCGGGGGGACATTTCCCTTCATGCCGCCAGGCTATCAGAGGCACTTTGCCAAGTCTTGTTACGATGCTCTCAATGGTTCCGTTTCAGAAAATCTAGAGCAGTCAATCAAGGGAAACCAGATTGCGCAAAATAGGTGTGTTGGATTTACGGTCGAAACCAAGCCGGACTATTGTCAGGAGCCACACATTGACTTGATGCTGGAACTTGGAGTAACGCGCGTAGAAATTGGCGTGCAGTCACTTCAAGAAACCGTCTATAGGCAGGTAAACCGTGGACACACGCTTGATGATGTCGTTAGTGCGTTTAGGGCCGCGCGTGAATCGGGTTACAAAATTGTCGCGCACATGATGCCGGGGCTGCCGGGCTCGACTCCTGAAAGGGACATTCAAGACTTTAAGGAGCTATTTGCAAACGAAGCTTTTAGGCCTGACATGCTCAAGATCTATCCAACTCTGGTTCTGGAGGGAACGGGGCTTTACAAGATGCATTACGCAGGCAAATACCAAGCCTATGACGACAGCGACTTGATCAATGTCATTGCGGAAGCAAAAAAGATGTTGCCCCCGTGGGTGCGCGTAATGCGCGTACAGCGGGAGATTGAATCCAAGGACATTATCGCAGGTCCAAAGAGCGGAAACCTCAGGCAGTTTGTGATACAAAAGCTTCGCAGTGAGGGGAATTCTTGTCGGTGCATCAGGTGCAGAGAAACCGGACTTCAACGGAGATATCCTGCCGAT
>JAKEIF010000104.1 GCA_022545875.1 Nitrososphaera sp. | reverse complement strand
GGGGACATTAAAGTGCGGTCTGCCGTAAGAACGACCTTTGGATATCTTCCCAAACCGTAAATCCCTATTTACAGGAAAATGATTACAGGTGCATTAAAGTCTTTCCACTATAACACAAATGGCAATACCCGCCCTTAGGTTCAAGACCGCTTTGAAGCGCAGAACACTTGCGAGCCATCGCGATAGCGAGCGTGCGGCCTTAGCCTCACATCATTCTGTAAATGTGGCGAGCTGGGACTTTACTATGTCCGCAAGATCCTTTATGGCAACCGGCTTTCTGATAAAGCAGCTATCTGGCACATCAGGAAATCGCTGACGAAATTCGCGAAAATATTCCATATCGTAGGCTGTAAGAAAACAGACCTTGATATGACTATCCAGCTTTGCGAGTCGCTCGTAGAGCTCAAAGCCATTCATTTCTGGCATGCCGACATCAAGGATTACCATGTCGTACTTGCCTGGTTGAAAGACATTCAACGTATGGGTAGGCTCCTCGCTGGAATCGACGTCGCAGCCCGAGAGCTCCAAACCCCGTTCTATTATTTTCCTGAGATCCGGTTCATCGTCGACAACAAGGATCCTAGGCGGCATGCATGGGGGGATATTTTCTGTCCTAGTTAAGGCAAATGAAGTATGATACTAGAAGCTCGTCTGCGAAATCATAAGTCGAGCTTTGTTCGATGCCTGTATTGTGTAGCCCGTGGCACACACGCGCTCCGGGGTTAAAGTCAGCGGGCCTTTGAATCGCGCCTGTCGATAAATTCCATCAGGGTGCTGCCGGCAAGTTTTTGTTTCAAAACATCCTGTATTTCCTTGACCAGTCCAAATCCACAAAAGGTAAGCGCGGTATAAAGCGAAACAAGGGTCGCACCCTTTTCGTATGCCTTCCAAGCATCTTCTCCGCTGAATATGCCGCCACATGCTACTATGGCAAGGCTGGGAAACCTCAGGTGTACATCTTCTACCAATTTTAACATGTACGGAAAGAGCGGCCTGCCGCTTTCACCCGCAACTTCTCTTCCAAAAGTCTTTTTTTGACCTCTGGTAGCGACCGGCCTTGTATTGCCAAGTACCACCATGTCGCCTCCATTTTCGTAAAATACCTTGATTGACTCCAGCTTTGAAGCCCTTTCGTCGTCTGAAGGGGGGATTCGCGTATACGGCGATATCTTTGAGGCCTTGACAATGCCTGAAGGAACATGGCTGTTCATGACGTCAATCATTTTCCTTGTGAAATCAGGCGTCTGAAGCACCTTGTTAAAATCAGTGTTGGGAGATGTCCGGTTTTCTTCAAAACCAAAGTCGACATACGGCGCAGCCTTGGCTATTATCTCTCTGCATGAATCAAGGACAGCATCCTCGGTGTAATCATCCGTAATTCCGGAAAAGTTGAGCAGAATTCTTGCTGGACCATGAGGCCTGGAAGTGTAGTCCTTCAAATTTTCCAAAACGTGCGCAAGACCCTTGTGGGGATAGCCTTGCGCATTGACTATCGCCTCCCTTTCGTCGTCTATGATGATCCGCACGGTACCTCCACTTTTCGGCTTTTGCGGATTGCCACCCCGCGGGCGCACTAGTACACTTCCGGGGTTCAGAAATCCAAAGACATAGGACATGGGAAGTAGCATGTCGCAATTCTTGTCAAAGCCGGCGGCCATGCCGACAGGTCCCGTGAGCATCTTTGATCCTATCTTGACTGCAAGCTCATCACCTGCATCAAAATAATGCGAGTTTTGCCGGAACTTGTCCGCCATTTTTAGGAGCTTCTCTTTTGCTTTTTCATGAATTACTTCGGGTTGTGCCAGCTCGTCGGTAGCCTTGTAACGGGAATAGAGGTACCGCCTGTAGATGCGGAAGAGTGAAGGATCAAGGCTCGCTTTGAACGCATCAAGTTGCACCAGAGGTCTCCTCCGAGGATTTTCCCAATCGCCGATACTCTTTGGAGGTGCCTATATATCGTTAGTGCTGGCTTTCCTTGACGAACCGCCAAAGCTCGCCATGAAGGCTGTTGAACTGGTCTCTGTCAATGCCGTAGCAAAGAGAGTTTCCGTATTCGTTCACAAGGCTCAGTGTGGGGATTCCATCTTCTAGTCCGATTGCAATTTTCTTGTTTCCAAGGATTATTGAAAGGCTGCTCTTGTCAACCTTGAAATCCGGGTCTTTCATCTACTTGCATAACGATCCCGAATTATATCAACCAGCAGCTGATGCCCTGGCTGCAGTAGAAATGGTCGGGGCTCGTCTGTAATCGTCTTCAAGCCGGACAATATCCATTTCGTCAAATTTGCCATATGCAATCTCCATCACCACGCAGCCATCATCAAGCGCGCCCAGCCTGTGTCTAGCCTTTTTCGGAATTTCAAGGCTGTCTCCTTCATTCAGGATGTAATTCTCACCATCAAGATCCACGACTGCCGTTCCCCTTACCACCTGCCAGAACTCTGCGCGGTTCAAGTGGTACTGGAGGCTCAGCCGTGAATTTGGGTTAACATGGATCAACTTGACAGTGCAGGGTTTGTTCTCATGGAACTTTTCGAACTTGCCCCAGGGCCTACTCTCAGAATATGTATCCATGTATGAACAGCGGAAAAAAATGATATAAAAGTTATAGACAATGGCGCGATTTTTCATATGGAATAAATACAGAGGCTGCTATTAAACCGCCGTGAAGTCCAGCGACTGTCTAAAAAATGAGCACGGCTCGTGCCAGGGCTTCACGATGGAGACAAAGCCCGATTCGTCTACCGATACGCAAATGTGCGCATGCCCGTGTCACGATCCGATGTATCAGTTGGTCAGGAATTCACTAGGGCTTGTGAATCAGAGCGCCCGCAATAACCCATACCAGTTCACATCCGGCACTGATGACACCTAGTCTGATCCTGCCGGTTTTCTTCGATACAGAAACTTGAAGTAAAGCAAGACAATGTTGAACGCTGTGGCCGTCGCGTTTGCCGCTATTATGACGATGTCTGACCTATAGGCTCCGTAAATCATCCACAGCAAAGTGCCCGTAGCAAAGAGGCTCATGAGGTATGGGGAAACGTCGTCCATGCTTTTGCTCCTATAGGCCTTGACCATCTGCGGCAAAAAGCTCGACGTGGTCAGCACCGCCGCCGCTACTCCGAATAAAGGGATGGCAGCATCATCGACTCCCAGCTGATGGATGAGCAGATGAAACATCCACATCGGGCAACTTGATGACCGTATTAATACGTGTCCCGAGAAAATTATATTACAATGTCGGCAGCACAAGATAGGATGACGCAGCTAAAGGATCTCGTGGACGGGACAGTAGTTGGATCAGGGACGGATTATATCGTGGTGCAAAAAGGTAAAAAGCGTCTGCTGCTCGATTTTCCTAATTTTCAGCTAAAGGAGTTAAAGAACTCCACGACTCCTTATGGATCGCAGATAGACTAGCTGCATTCGATCGCAGCAAATTTTCTTGACCCTGTAGATTCCAAATTTTGAGCAATCACTTAAATTGAGTTACGGAAACAATTCACACCGGTTGACACAGAAAGCAACTGTAGAGGTTGCAGCTACCGCGGCAAAGCCGCTGCCTGCAAGTCCAAAGGGGAGGGTCAGGTATGACAAAAAGGCAGAGTCAGAGTTCTTTGTCGACAACTCTGCGCTGGCTGGCTTTACTACCGAGCGCATTCTTTACATGGCGGTAAGGGAGCTGTTGGAAAACGCCCTCGACTCTTGCGAGACTGGTCACATTCTGCCCAAGATCTCGTTGTCGCTAAAGACGTTTGACCTCGCAAACAACCTGTGGACCATAACCTGCGAAGACAACGGCATTGGCGTCCCTTCGGACAAAGTGCCGGTCGCAGTCTGTTCATTTCTGACGTCGGGAAAATACGTTGAAAAGC
>JAKEIF010000103.1 GCA_022545875.1 Nitrososphaera sp. | reverse complement strand
CATGGGATACAATACGGAATCTGAGTAACAGTACCGGGATCAGCTCCTTCCCTCAACTTGCAGTATGACGGGCTGCAACTCCAGCACTTTTACCTGCCGTACAGCCTTAATTTTTTTCCGTCAGGGTCACCAAAAAGGGCATCGCCTTTATTCCGAGTTTGACGTTCAAGAACGCTTTCAACCTCTGTCGGACTTGGCAACTCGACGCTGTATCATTATCGGCTGATGTCGACCATCTCATCTGCTTATAACCGCCGCAGATGATACAGCGCCATTTTTAGAACCCCTTTTATTTATCTCCATCCTGACCAAACGCGTATCTGGAACCAATTTTCGATCTGCTATCGGCACGGGAATAACCGGACTCGGACCTTTGCGGTAATCAGCTACATCTTCTCCCTGTGGCGAACAGGTGTACTTGGAGTTGCGACAGCATTTTATCACCTGTTTAGCATGCGACAATGCTAAAATTACAATGCTATGGAGGATTGCTAGTTGCAACAACAATACGTGTTCATAGCTTCCCTCCAAGACCTGGCAGGAAGGACAATGGTCAACAGCCTTCAGGACGAGTTCGGTTTCAAACTAGTGAACGGCAGTTCGCATGAACATCAGTCCTCTGCGTTTGAAAACATTCTGCTTCATGTTTCCCCAGACGACTTGCTGCATCAGGAGAAACTTGATGACGCGTATCCGATGGCAATCGCTTTTATCTTTCTATCAAAACACAAGTCAGACAGCAAAATCCCCACGCTCACCTGTCACTGTACCGGAAACTTTGGGAGCAATCCCTTTGGGGGAAATGCTCGAGAGCTTGCCATATCATTTCCTAGCCTGCAGAAAAGTTATCTTAAGCGTCTCGTTAATTCCAGGGATCATGTTCCAGAGTACGAAATAGTTATTGAAGCGACGCATCATGGACCTACATCTCTTCGGAAACCGGTCTTGTTCGTTGAGCTAGGTTCGTCAGAAAAGCAATGGGAAGACGCAAACGCAGCTAGTGTGATCTGCAGTGTAGTTCTGGACTTGGTTCGGCTTGGGCCAGATCGCTGCGCCAAAGTGGGGATTGGACTTGGTGGCACGCACTACCCGAGCAAATTCAATCGACTCCTGCTGGAATCTGAATTTGGTCTCGCCGCCGTAGCATCTAAACACAACCTGGAGTCGATTGACGAACCAATGCTGAGTCAAATGATTTCAAAGAGCATCGAAAAAGTGACGACCATAGTACTGGATGGCAAAGGCCTTGGCCCGCACAAAGACAGAATAATGAATATGGCCGAAAAGACTGGTCTTGAGATCCTAAATCTAAAATAGTTCCTCCGCTATCGAATTTCGATGGATAAGAAAAGCGAGCCAGCTGCTGCAGTTTATGCTGCTCTTATGCAGATTCCGCGGGGCAAGGTGGCGACTTATGGTGATATTGCACGAATCATCGGCAAACCAGGCGCGTCACGAGCTGTTGGAAGAATTCTGAACAAGAATCCGAATCCTGTAGTGGTACCGTGCCACAGAGTAGTTATGTCCGATGGCACCCTTGGGGGCTATGCCTTCGGAAAGTCAAGAAAAAAGGAATTACTAGAAAGCGAAGGGCTGCACTTTAGCGGTGACAATCTAGTCGGGTTCAAGAAGTGCAGGCTGGATGCAGCAAGCCTGATCTAGCGAACCTTTGCTTCCTTTACCAGATCTCGAAGGTGGGCCAACGACCTGACCTGTCCCCCGTTGACTTTCTTGTATAGGTTCCAGTAAGCCTCGTTGTTGATGTCCTTTCTATCTTTCAACACTTTGAGGTGGTAACGCATCGACCTGACCCGTACTACGTAAACCGCTTTCTTGCCGACTCTTGCGGTTTTCTTTCCCTTCTTTGATCCGGGACCCTTTCCATGGATCTTCCAGACTGACTTTTTGGCCACAGATCTGCCCCTTGAAGTGCCCTTGCGCTGGACAGTCCATATTGCCCCGCTGTTGACTAGCGAGCGAATGTTTTCTCTCGTGATCGAATCGCCAACATCCTCCAACCTGTCTGGCTCGAAGCGAATTCTGTTTGAGCCCACGCCAAGAATCCTAGCGACCAATTCTCTCTTTTTCTTGATGTTTACGACCATTACTTCTTCTCTTCCTTCTTGCTGGCTTCCTTGGGCGCCAAGCTCCCTGCGTTCAGCACCTTGATCCCGCGCTCCGTTGCCTTTGCTATAATGTCAAGTCTCTTCCTCTTGCCGACTGTGTGTCCTAACCTTGCAGCGTCTTTTTTCGGATCGAGCCTTAACAGCTCTGCAACGTTGTGAACAACATTATCTGTATATCCTGACGGATGAAGACCCCGCGCTACTCTTGGTCCTCTGTAGCCAATCTTTACGAGGGCAGGCACCCCTGCCTTTTGCTTTCTCATCTTGTTATCCTTGCCCTTGGGCTTTCTCCAGTTCTCCGCAAGTCTGTCGTACCTCCAGCTCTCTTGGCGGATAAACCGAGGCCGCTTGCTAGAGACCTTCTTCCTGGCGGCAAGTAATTCTTCGTTAATTACCATAGTGACACGTAGAACACGAAACTGGCTTATTACAATAAATACGTTACTGACTTTCGCCCAGTTGGCTCTTAGGCCTGAGTCTAAGGATTAGCAGAACCCTGGCTTTTCTCGATGAATAGTCTGAGCGTGTAGCAGGAATCGCTAAACGAAATATCTTCATAGAAAATGATTGAGCGCTCGTCCTCCAATCTCTTCCCAAAAGTGACAGCAGCTTTGATCTTGTCGGACTCTTCCTGGCTTATTTTAAGCGAATAGTCCCATTTTCCAGATTGTTTCTTTGAGCTCGCTTTCTGGGCGGCAGAAATGACTTCAGACAGTGATGGAATAGCCCCAAGCGTTCGTTGCTCAAGAATGATTCTTGGGAGATGTTCGACACATGCGCTAATTTCCAGCCAAATATCCATTTGCCGCTCAGGTTCTATCAATCCAAGAAAGCGTGCTATATGGCTAGTGGTGTAGCCGGATGCAGCTGAATATTTAAAAGGGAACGCTGTGGTTGTAAATACAAACTCGGAGAGATGCGTTTTCGGAAAAGATGCGCTCTGTTGGTGAACAAACCTTGGAAAAAAAACCAGAGATAAACATGGAAGAGGAAAACCACCTCGCTTCAATGCCTGAGGAACTCATGCGGTTTATCCAGCGGGATACCTATTCCCTGCTTATCAAGGGTTACGCCGGCGCGGGCAAGACCACATTGGCGCTGACCATTTTGCGCGCACTGGGAACCAAGGATAATTTTTTCTATATTTCAACGAGGATCTCGCCAAAGGAGCTATTCAGCTATTACCCCTGGCTGTCAAAGTTTGCAGAGCAATCGCCGAGAAATGCCGAGGAGGGAGCCTCGGATCACACGCTTATGCCCACGTTCGAGGACGCTCGACTGGACGAGCCTGAATCGCTTTTTGAGAGGATTACTAACCAGCTGATGGACATCAAGTCGCCGATTATCATTATAGACAGCTGGGATGCTATTGCGTCCTTCATGGACAAGGAGGGTCGCCTCAACAATGAAAGAGTATTGCAGACCTGGCGAGAGAGAGCTGGAGCAAAATTAATTTTCATCAGCGAGCACCCTGACGATACCACACTTGATTTCCTAGTCGGAGGCGTTGTCGAGCTGAGACAGCGATATCATGACAATGCTAGATTTAGGGAGATCGTTTTATTGAAACTCAGAGGGGTCAGAATTGACAGACCATCATACATCTATACTCTCGAAGATAGCATGTTTAGGAGCTTTGATCCCTATGTACCGCCAAAATCACGGCTACCATCAAAGGACAAGGCAGCTCCGAAGTGGCCCACCGAAATCCTTTCATCGAATCACATAAAGAGCAGTTTTCCTGCGCTAGACCGCGCACTCGGCGGCGGCTTTCCAAAAAATGGATTCGTATTGCTGGAGCACGATGAACGCATAGGCGTCACCACAGCAATGTCAGTTTTTTCAGGGCTCGTTTCAAATTTTGTTTCATCCGGCAGCCCCGTCTTCATCCAACCATCGAAAAGGATCGAGCCGCAAGAAATAATGGAAACACTGAGTCCGTCGATCCCTGCGGGAAAGAGGAGTTTAGTCAAGATTCTGTGGCCAAAAAAACATCCCACCGTTGACGACAATATCATTGTGCGATCAACTCAATTTCCATCCCGTTCATCTGTATTGCGGCTAAAGAAAAAGTATCAGGGCAAACTACTCTTGAATATACTAGCTGGCGACTTCTCGTCTCTGGAGAATACAGTAAAAGAACAAGACTTCCAACTGGAAGACCAAATCTTATCCGTCCGAGCTAGCGACCTATCTATCGCCCTGATAAGCTCGAGTAGGAGGGAACAGTTCGAATATTTTTCTGGGCTTGCAGACATTCATCTCAGACTGGTTATGATAAGCAATACTCTTTTTCTGCATCCTATACTGCCCGCCTCGACATTATACGCTGTCCAGTTCAACAACGGCCGCATAACAGCCGATGCCGTAGTCTAGGTTCATGTGCTCAAGTGATAATACTCGTCGGCAAGGTTTTCCTCTATGCCCACCGGCAACAGTTCTTTCATCTGATCATAATATGAGAGAAATCTCGTCCCCTTGGGCGTAATTTTGTAAAGCATCTTGCCGTTTCCGTTCACCTCTGTGACCAGACCGCTTCGCATCAGAGAATCGAGATACACTTTGCACTGATCATTGCTCAACATAGCCTTGTACATTATCTTGGTACGTGTTTCTTCCTTGGCTACGGACTTTAGAATTGCTGCTATTACCTCATATCTACTACGGTTCTTCATCTGGCCGGTAAATCTACAACATACATTCGTAATAAGATATTTCATATAAATCACGTAACCTAATATAGTGAAGAATTTTCGAGCTACCTGTTTTAATTCTGGAAGCAGCTTCTGTTTTATAGATTAAGTTCATTAGGTAAATCGAGCGAAAAGAAATCCTATGCAAGAAAAATCTCCTAAAAGATTGTTTCTACTTGCAGGCATTAGCGCGATATTTTCTCTGGTGATAATCGCGCAGTGGCCCGCTATTTCGACGATCCCATCAACATTTGCGGACGAGGGGACCTCCATCCAAGTGAATCCGTGGCTTCAGCTTCCTGGTGGATCAATCCGCGTGATAGGACAGGGATTTGCTCCCGACGCCAACGTGACCATAACTGTCGGAAATGTAATCGCAACTGTAGAGACTGAGAAGCGTGGAGATGAGTCCGCTTCAGTGACACATCCTGACACAGTAGTCGTTGCTAAAACCATGACAAATGCGGACGGCACAATCGAGTATGCTTTGGGAGTGCCAAGGGATGAAGTAAAAATAATTGAAAGATGGATAAGCAACTCCACTGGTCAAGAAGAAGTGCTGAAAACGGTTACCACAACCTATAGGTTCCAAGGCACAGTCAATGTGGTTGTAACTGACGAATATGGCAACAGGGACAGCGCGGAACTAACAGTCCTTCAGTGGATAACAAATTCGCCATACTAGCGGACAACTCCTTTTCTCTTTTTGACATCTGCAGCCCTTAGGTAAGGGAATGAGGTGGCGCCTTTGAAAAGAGGGAGGCCAGCTGTTTGTAGTGGGATATGAATTTTTTTCCGAGGTCTGTAGTCTTGTACATGTAGCGCTTGGAACTGGGACGCTCTTGGATCATTTCAAGCATGCCGCTTTCGAGAAGGAACTCCAGATACTGGTTAATCTGCTTTGAATTCAAGTTGCATCTATACATAACATGAGTCTTCCTCGCCCCATTTTCACACATTACTAAAATGAACTCTATT
>JAKEIF010000102.1 GCA_022545875.1 Nitrososphaera sp. | reverse complement strand
TACGGCCTGTCTGCTAGACGTGCATACTCTTCCAGGACCCATCTCGAAACATCAGCATTAGCAGCCCGAGCGCCATTTAGGGAAATGTGGAAACCCGGCTCTGTGCTGTCATAAATCAGAACGTATGACGATATCCCCCTTTCTAATGAAAACCCAGCGCCTCTTGATCCCCTAAACAAATAATGTTGGTTCATGCTTTTTGGAATCTCAAAGAAGCCGGTGATGTGTCCAGGACTGAAGGCCCTGGCCACTGCGACAGGAGCTGTAATCAGCGTTGACGCCAATTCTATACCTTATTATAAGACTCAAAAAATATAAAAACAACGTATAATTAGTTTAAATGGGTATAAATAATATATGACTCTCTACGCCCGACGGCTGCAGAAGATAGGAAGCAGTATCTTGATCTCACTCCCAAGTGAGTGGATAAAGAGTAATAAACTCACCAAGGGGAATACCGTTCCCATCGAAGTGAACAGGGATAACACAATTTCGATCTTTCCCTCGCAGGAAGACGCGGATGACAAGATAAAGGAGGTTACAATTCCCTATTCGCCTGCTTCGATGGATACCCTAGTCAACCAAGTATACGGAGCATATCTTCTTGGCTATGATTTGATACGCATAAAGGCGGGCCTTCAGATTTCTTTTGACCACGCTGACAGGATTAAAAAAGCGATGCGCAAGCTGGTTGGTTTGGAAATAATTGATGAAGACAGTCAGAACATTACAGCTCAATTCTTGCTTGATGCCAATACCCTAGACGCAGAGAAAATACTTCGCAGGATGAGCTCTATAGTTGCAGGCATGTACCGCGATGTTTTGGAAGCTGTAAGGTCAAAGGAAAACAGCATCCGTAGGGTGATTAGCGGGAGAGATGATGAAGTTGACAGACAATACTTTTTGCTCGTCAGGCTAATCAGAAGCGCAATGATGGATCAGAAACTCGCTGGCAAGCTCAACCTAAGCAACATCGATATACTCGACTATCGAATTGCCGCAAACCACCTGGAGAGCGCGGGAGATTCAATCGTAGATCTCGCATCTTCAATTCAAGATCTTGCCCGCTCGCATTTTGCCAAAGAAATCATTGAGGCGAGCTCGCTTGTTGAGAAGATGCAAGAGAGGTCAGTCGCTGCGTTTGTCAACAAGAATCGATCTGATTCCAACAACGTAGTAAAGATGTATGAAGAATTTATCAAGCTCGTAAATTCCGCAAAAGAGCTCGCCATGTCCCGGGATCCCGGCAACGCGCAATCAACAATAGCGATGCTTAACATGACGTATTCGATGGACAAAATAGCCCGATGTTGGGTTGATGTTGCCGATCTTGTAAAGCCCGTGCACCTGACTGCGCCGCTGAGGAATGCCTAAGACTGCGGAATTCTATCGAATCAGGCCTTTGTGGTCTACTTGCGCCTGTAGCGATTCATAACCTGCGTTACTGATGAGGCTAGCGATCCTTGCCCCATCCCCTCTTGACCGAGCTAGTGCAATAACTGCCCCGCCGCCTCCAGCCCCTGTAATTTTCGCACCAAGGGCACCGGCCTTCATGCTTAGCTCTATCAGCTCTTCGGCTTTTCTGTGTGATACGCCGATGCCCTTGAGAAGTACTTGGTTCTCAGTCATTAGCCGGCCGAGATTGTCAAGGTTTCCGGATCGTATTGATTGCTCTGCTTTGCCGCATATTTCACTAGCCTGCTTTGCAAGCTCGCTAAAGTTGAGCAGACCGGCCTCCCTGAACGTTCTTACCCTTTCGACCAGATCTCCAGTTGAATGACGAATTCCCGTGCTGCTGACAACAAGGTTCAGATTACGCGCAACTTCCAGCCCCTTGTATCCCACATCTTTGCTGTATCGCATGATCCCTCCAAATGTGCTTATGTAGCAATCAGCGCCGGATGAATTCTTGTGTATCATTCTTTCCGACTCTATCGCTCTTTCGCATACCCATTTTTTTTGGTGTGATGCAAACAGGGAATCGACAGCCGCAATTGCGGAGACGCATGAGGCTGCAGACGATCCAAGACCAATCCCATACGGAATCTCAGATTGGAGGTCTAGCTCCACTCCAGAACTCTTGTCACTCGCATCCAGAACCCTCTTGACCGCATCATGTATTGGCTCAAGGATTTCATTTGGAGTGGTGTCTCTCTTGCCAACATTGGTGCGAGAGTATTCTGCCGATGTTCCTATATCCGACCTTATGACAATTTTATCATCCGCTCTGATCCGGGCCGTTGCAGTCGTGCGTCTATTTATTGCGGCAAGTATTGCAGGGGCGCCGTAAACCACGAAATGTTCGCCAAACAGAATGACCTTTGCAGGCGCCGAAGCAACGTGCTTTATGGATTTCATACGAATACGATTGAAGAATAACCGACTACCGCGCTTTTATCCCCGGTGACATCTCCGCTGGTGGCATATCGGAGGAGTTCGCCCTTTGTCGCCCCCAAACTCTTTGCCGCTACCATTACCGCTGCAATTGCGCCATAGCCGCACGCAGAAACATCGAGTCTTTCAAGTACTGCATAGAACTTGGTGACATCAAGTGCTAGCACTGCCTTTATCAATTCGCTGTCTTTCTCATGGGCCTGTGCATTTGGCTCGTAATGTGTTAGATCAGAAGAGGCGATTAATAGGGTAGTGTCAACATTGTCTGCAACCGCATCGGCTATCGCATTGCCAAGATCAAACGCAGTGTCAATGTCCTGGATTATCAATACAATCGGCACGATTCGAACTCGCTGTTTGATATACTGCAAAAAGGGAAGCTGTACTTCGAGACAGTGGTCCTTACTATGCGAGACATCGCTGAAGTCAGTGACGCCGGATCTGCTGGCGATTTCATCTGCAAGCGAGGTATTTATCTCGACATCGCCAAGCGGAGTCTCCCAAATCCCTTCACGCATTACCGCAACTCCCTTGCCAATTCCATAATGGTTCGGCCCCACCATGACTACATCTTGAAAGTCAGAAGAGGAAATTTCGAAAAAACCGTTTGCGGCGACTGTGCCCGAATACACGTATCCGGCATGTGGCGAAACTATCCCATAGATTTTCTTTTTCGTGTTTGACGGTGGTGGCATGCCGGGCCCAAAACGCGAATTGCGGAAAGATTGGTCGATAAGGTCTCTTAGCTCTCGGGGGTTATCAGGATAAAACATTCCGGCGACTGCCGGCGGTCTTTTTGTTTGCGCGCTATGGCTCAAGTGATCTCCTCGACCAACTTTGTTTCAAAGTCGTCGATGGAGGCTTTTCCGAGCATTTCGGCGTCGGACTTTATGACGCCCTGCTTCTTCAGGACTTCCCTTGCCAGCAACCAGTAAACGGTTGCAAGTGCCTTGCGACCGCGGTTATTGGCGGGAATGATAAGGTCAACTTTGGCAGTCACGTTGTCACTGTTGGCTATTGCAATCACTGGAACGCCTGCTCTAGTAGCTTCAAGCACTGCTTGCTGATCGGCTTGCGGGTCCGTCACCACGACTATCTCTGGTTCCATATAGTCGGGGAGCGAGGGGTTGGTAAATGTACCGGGCATGAACCTGCCCAGTATCCTCGTTGCCCCCGTTATCTCGCAAAACTTTTCGACGGGAGTCTTACCATATTCACGAGCAGATGTAACTGCCACCTTGGCGATGTTTGACCTGCCGATGAATTTGGCAGCTACGTCAACTCTTGCGAGGGTCTTGCTGATATCAAGAATGTAAAGACCTTCTGGATTAGCCTTGACGATAAACGGTGACATGAATTTCGTCTTGACAGGCGTTCCAACGCGAATGCC
Source organism: Nitrososphaera sp. (assembly GCA_022545875.1). Classification (GTDB taxonomy): domain Archaea; phylum Thermoproteota; class Nitrososphaeria; order Nitrososphaerales; family Nitrososphaeraceae; genus Nitrososphaera. Next base: position 579 of record JAKEIF010000102.1, on the reverse strand, counting down.
TGTTGATAGTATCATCTTTTCTAAATTATCTGTTTCAACTACTTCCTGACCCTCAGGAGACTCTATAGGCGGACTTGTCTCTTCGACAGGGGCAGAAGCATCAACCTCATCTTCTGGATTGCTCATACGAATTACGCAAAGGACAGTTCTGCCATACCTTCTATTAAATCATACTCTAGGAGGCGCATCAACTCATTCAATTTGGCCACTCGCTCTCCTCCAAGTATGCCAGACTTTAGCATTTTTGAACCTGTTGCAATTGCAATGTGCGATATGTGAGCATCAATAGATTCCCCTGACCTGTGGGAGGTTATCAGTTTGATATTGCTATTTGTGCACTCCTTTGCAAACTCCATCGCGTCATATAGCGTGCCGGCTTGGTTGACCTTCAATATAGCTCCGCTACAAGCACCAAACTTTCTGGCTTTCTTTACCATCGATGCGTTCGTAACCAGCATGTCGTCACCGGTCACCAGAGTTTCAGGATTTTTCTTGGTAAGGACAGCCATGCTCTCAAAGTCACCTTCATGAACTGGATCTTCGGCATATACCAGCTTGTAGTCGCGAACTAGCTTGTTT
>JAKEIF010000101.1 GCA_022545875.1 Nitrososphaera sp. | reverse complement strand
TCCGAGAGGGGGACTGGTCTTGGGCTGTATATTTCCAAGAATATCATTGAAGGGCACGGCGGCAGAGTATGGGCACAGAATAATGTAGAAGGCAAGGGAGCGACATTTGGCTTTAGCCTTCCTCTTGCAGGGAGAGAACTCAAAGCAAAGGCCGGATCTCTCTCAAGGAATGGCAAGACTTGAGCGGAAAAATTAAACTACCTAACAGCCGCTTATAGGTCTGTTTCATATTGGAATCGTTTGATTCAAACTCGCCGGCGCCAGAGCAAGAAAAATACACGACAGAGGTTTTGTATGGCGCAGAAAAAGCCGTTGGCAGGGGAGTTGAATTCATGGCAAATGCCAGAAAGACGATGGACCTATCCTATGACAGCAGGGGTCCATCAATTGTAATTGAAATAGCGCAATACAGGAACGGCTACATTGACGTAAAGAATAGGGGAGGCAAAGTACGCGTCATTACCGACATTACAAAAGAAAACTTGCGTTATTGCAAGCAATTAATGGAATTAGTGGAATTGAGACATTTAGCGGAGGTACTTGGAGGGATAGCTGTCAGTGAATCTGAATACATGGCTACCACGGTCTTGGAAGAGGGCAAGCCTCTTACTCAGGTTATCTATAGCAATGTCCCGGAGCTTGTCGCTCAAGGACAACACATCTTTAACACGTTCTGGGACCTCGCAATGCCTGCCGAGTATAGGATCGAAGAAATTGAGAGCGGAATAGAGGCTGCAAGCATTGAAGTAATCCAGAATCACCGCGAATCCATAGGTCGCGCATGGAAAGCCGTTTCTACCGCAGAACATGAAGTGCTCATATTATTTTCAACACCAAGCGCCTTTCGCCGTCAGCTGGAGATGGGTGCGCGGGAACTATTGCTGAAGGCTCTTTCAAACGGAAGCAGCGTAAGAATCCTAATTCCATCTGGCCCGGGACTTGACGAACCCATTGATGAAATCGGCAAGAGGATACCAGGCATCAGCATAAGGTCGATTAACGAAAAACTCCGTACAAACATCACGATTGTCATAGTTGACAGCAAGGATTGTTTTATCTTCGAGTTGCGCGACGACTCGAAGGACAGCTCGTACGAAGCCGTGGGCATCGCTCTCTACTCGAATTCAAGGTCAATAGTTACCTCTTATGCCGCAATAGTTGAGAGCCTTTGGATGGAGACTGAACTTTACCAAAAGCTTGAAGCCCACGACAGGATGCAGAGGGAATTCATTAACATTGCCACCCACGAACTTAGGACGCCTATTCAGCCAATCCTAGGCCTCTCTGAGATACTGGCTTCAAGGGCGCCTGTGGGGTCTGAGGATAAGGAGCTGCTTGGAGCAATATGGAGGAACGCGCGGAGACTCAATAAACTTGCCGAGGCCATTTTAGATGTCACAAAGATAGAGTCGCAGGCGCTAAACCTCCACAAGGATATTTTCGATCTGAATGAAGTGATAGCAAGCGCAGTAAGTGATGTCGTAATCTCCCCGGCAGTAAGTGGTGCCACAGACAGCGTGAATATCAGTGTTATCTATGCTAACAAGAAGGCGTACGTACTTGCGGACAAGGATCGAATATTGCAAGTGATCTCGAACCTTTTGACAAACGCAGTCAAGTTCACGGCGAAGGGATCAATAACCGTGCTAGTCAAGATAGAAACGCCTCACGACCACGACAAGAATGATCTCATCAGCGACAGGCATCAGAAATATGTAACTGTCAGAGTGAAGGATTCCGGTGCGGGGATAGATCCGGGGGTTTTTCCCAGGCTCTTTACAAAGTTTTCTTCAGGATCTACTTGGGGCACAGGGCTTGGCCTCTACATTTCAAAGGGAATAGTCGAAGCGCACGGCGGACGTATTACAGCTGGAAATAATGGCGAAGGCCAAGGTGCTACGTTTGCATTTAGCGTCCCTTACTACGAGCTCAAACACGGCGCATAGCGTGAATCATTTTGGCAAGTTCAGTCCGTCTTGTGCTCGTATTCACAGGAACACATTGGGTTATTGCAAAAGTAATTCTTGCCTCTCACCGTAACTTTTCCTGCAAACGTTAGTCCCCATTCATCCATATCTAGACCACAGCCAGGGCAGGAAGGCGTTCTCCGAATATTTTGCTGCTGATCAAACATCGACATGCGCGTCACCAGAGTCCGTTGCAAAACGTTTTCGGTCAGATAATATTTAACGATTAGGTACGCAACAATACTTATCGTGGAACTATTGCAATGCCGGAATAATTTCCGGAGACGCGCTCTAGACGCTCAAGTCATTCTGTCACATGAATCGGTCAGCATCGGAAGAAATTGCGAGGAAATTTAGATTTTGGAGCCTAGCGAATCATAAAGTATTTTGGCCAGAGGTACGACGCTTTTGCAATCAATCAAACTGTCTGGCCTGCGAGCGTATGAGGGCGACTTTTCTAATTTTTCTGTCCTTGTGTTCGGCGGAGAAGTGTGTCTTGTAATTTTCTTCGTTGAAGAAAGCGAGGTCACAGTACGGGCAGGCGAGCCATGATTCTGACATGCGGTTTTTTACACCCGAGTATTCTTAACGGTTGCTTAGAGTCGAATAAGTATTGACAATAATATGATCATCAATGTCAGTAGGATGATAGTCGTGTTAGTTAATCAGAGAGCCGACTGCAGTGCTGCCTTCACGGATTTGCTAAACAGTTGCTTCTCGACTGGTTTCTTTAGGATCTGAACGGGCCCCGGTGAAATAACACTGACGAGCTCATCAGCCGCATCCAGCGCTGTAACAAAAATCACCTTGACCGAAGGGTCGATGTTCTTTAGACACTGGTAAAGCCTGAGACCATTCATTTCGCGCATCCGAATATCTGTGATGACGAGATCATAGTGCATTGGCCGGGAGGAAATAAAATGCTCTACCGCCCTTTCGGGTTCTTTAAAAGCGTCAACCGTATATCCCTCCGATGTCAGAAAAGACTTGTAGGTAAGCGCAACATCGGGCTCGTCGTCTATCAACAGAATCCTGGCCCCTTTACTTCGAGCTCCAGACTCTCTCTTTAGAGCCGGTTCGGGCGAGATCTCGAGCCTAGGTACTTCGATCTCGCTATCCTGCAGCGAAGGGACAAATTTTTGACGAGTTTCAATAAGGTCAGAGTAGTCTACCTTGTCAGGATCCCTCCCCTCGACAAAGTCTGAAAGAGCCCCGCCAACGCGCCTTCCAACCGGAGTGACTGAGACGTATTCATTTGAGTCCTCATCCGACACCACCTCGAGCCAGCCCAGAGTCTTCATGAAATTGATATAGCGCAAGCAGACAATGTAGTTCAGTCCCGTTTTGCCTGCCAAGTTCGTACGTTTGGTCTTGCCCTGATCCGAAAGCACTGTCAGTATTCTGTTTAGCACATCAACTGTGAATGAGCCGATTGGATAGTGTTGTGCCGTAATGTCATCACTGGTTT
>JAKEIF010000100.1 GCA_022545875.1 Nitrososphaera sp. | reverse complement strand
TTAGTAATTATGTGGCTTAGCCACTCTACCAATTCCGCTTTAGTCATTTCATGAACCGTCATTCTTCGCGTCTTTTGCTTTGCTAGTTTGGTCAGTTGGGGCTTGTCTAATTGTCTTAGAATAGCTTTAACGTGGGAATTGGTCGTTCCTGCCATCTTGCGCTAAGCTAGGATGGTGCGATATAAGCAAATCGTATTACAATTTTAGGTCATGGCACAGTGGCGAACTCGAAAAGACGGCTCTCATTACAGAGTAAATTCCAATGCACCGAAAGGCGTATCGCGCGATACTTTTGATAAACTCCAAAATCAGGATGCAAAGCGTTCAGCTACAGCGCGAAATATCGACAAGGGTATTCGTGCGCCACTTGACCTAACAGGCGAGAGATGGGCGAAAAAGCCAAACCGATATGACTTTCCAGGCATAGACGATCCAAAGACAACTAAGCCTAATCCGTTCAAAGAGCTGGATGAAAGTTTCAGAAAGTCGAAATATTTCAAATTGGTAGAATAGGTTCTATCCAAACATTATAGAATGCCCTTTAAAACCCAGTACTGAAGGGCGGTTCACTACGAGGTTACTTCCAAATGTATTGTGTGTTTTCATTTCTTCGATTTCGTTTTCACGAATAGCAATCGTTCTACCACCCCATTCAAGAGTGCCAGTAATTGACCAAACTGGAACGAATTTGGGAGATTGTAGTATTTTCACGAACCATTCAATCGTGTTGTCTTCGAAGCCTGCTTTTTCTTTGAGCATCGAAACAAACCGGTCAAGCGGGTAGTCATCGAACCTCATTTTGAAGTGGGTCTGCTCATCTTTAGAGGTGATTTCTAACTCCTTTCCACGAGCAGAACAAGAGATGTCATACAAGTCACTTGTGTAGGCAGTCCAGAAATTATCATCCATCCGAAGTATTTCTTTGCCCTGACTGTCTCGTATGAGGAGATTAAGTCTGTAATAACCATCAGGATCGATATTGAAGCCGATGACGCGTTCTCCATCTATCTCCAGAATATTTCTCGTGGCATATCCGATGTTTCCTATTTTACATACTGTATTTTTTCTCAGGTAGTCATAACTGGTGCCCAAATCCTTTCCTCTCATATACGGATTTGATTTCATCTGCCTTAGTTGGTCATCTGTCCATCTAGGCGCATCAGCTAGACCAGCGTGTTTAAGACAGAGTGCGATCATTCCCGCGGGATCATGATGTTCTTTGACATTCCAAGGTGGATCAAAATGATGCCAACTAAGATAAGGTTCTCCGCAACCCTCAACTGGACATCCGTAATTGACTTCTTTACGCAAGGTTTCCTTCACGTTTGGCGGTGGATTACGGTTCAAAGAAATATGCTACCTTTGTGAGTACCCTATGCAGTAATGACATCTATCATAGCCTTGACCCAAAGCTTGCTCTAGCGTATCAGGTGAAAAAGTTACTCTGTCTCTAATCTCTTCTATCTGACAATTCGCGGTTTGGCGATTGAGGTCATGGACTTCTTTCTTTTGCTTATTTCCAAGGAAACGAACCATGACAAAAATGAAGGTATCTTCTATATAATTTCACAGAAGATGAGCCATAAAGCAAATCTAGGCTGATTTTATAATATTATCCGTATTTGGGAATCCAAAATTCTCTGATGCCGAGTGGTGTGAATACCCTGTCGATATGCTCCCAGAATCCTATTGAAACTCTCTCCCTGCCGTCATCAGAATCTACGATCCACATCTGACACCCTTTATGCAGTTGACTTATGCCGTAGAATGCGAATAAGTCCTCTCTCCCTACCCATCTTGGCATCTCTCTACCACAGTCATAGCAGAGTATCCTTACACGATTCATAGCTACCAACCAAAGTACACCTAGCCCTTATGACCGTTCGCCGCCAACCATTGCCGAACAACCACAGCGGAACAACCGTAAATGGAACAAAACGAATACATTTAATATAACGTCGATATATTTTTACTATCGTTCACTGCGAAATGAGTGCCTCTCCTACAAAGCAAGTTGACGTTAGGGGCCTGTATTGTCCCGAGCCTGTTTTTCGAACTAAAATGGAGATTGAAAGACTAAAGATAGGCGATACTCTCAAAGTGATTGCTGACGACCCCGAATCAGAGGAGGACATTTCCCGGTGGGTCAACCGCAACGGTCATGTTCTGGTATCGCTGAACAAGGAAGCAAAGGATCTTGAATTCGTGATAAAGAAGGCGAAATAAAAATTGACCACAGTAGCAAGTCGCGATGTCGTTGAACGGATAGGTCAGACGCCACTGATCGAACTAAAGTCGTTTTCTACAAAGAACGTAAAATTTTACGCCAAGCTTGAATGGCACAACCCGTTTGGTTCCGTTAAGGATCGAGCCGCCTACTGGATGATAAAAGACGCCGAAAAGAAAGGCATTCTGAGGAAGGACAAGAGCATCATCATCGAGCCTACCTCCGGCAATACTGGAATAGCACTGACGGGCATTGCATCTGCCCTCGGATACAAGGTCGAAATCGTTATCCCGGAAAAGGTAAGTGACGAGACAAAGGACATCTTGCGCCATTTGGGGGCCACTCTTCATGAAACTTCTGATGACTTGTGCCCAAGAGTGGGTGCAGGCACGGACCAGAGCATTGCTCTTGCGAAGGCAATTTCAAAGCCAAGGCCTGACATCTATTACATGCCTAACCAGTATGAGAACGACGCTAACTTTCTTGCTCATTACGAAAGCACCGGACCGGAGATCTGGAAGCAGACCAACGGCACTGTCACCCACTTTTTGACTGGCTGCGGAACCGGCGGAACTATTACCGGCACTGCGACATACCTGAAGGAAAAGAGCAAGGATATTCGGGTCGTGGCAGTGCAGGCGCAAAAGAATCACCTGCTGCAGGGCTTGCGCAATTTCGAAGAATCCTCAATGCCGGATCTATTCAAGCGCAGGGAAAGCGTGGTGGACGAATGGATGACTGCCACCAACAAGGACTCATTTGACGCCGTAAGGAAACTCGTCGAAAAGGAAAACATGCTCGTAGGACCTTCATCAGGATCCGTCATGACTTCGATGCTGAAAGTTGCCGAGAATCTTGACAACGGAGTGGTTGTAGGCATATTCGCCGACGACGGCAGAAAATTCAAGAGTCTCTATCTAAAAGAAAATATCATGGACAGGCAGGAATATGACGAGGCGCTTGTCGGTGCAAAGCACCTGTCGCAGCTGGCATATGATCTGCACTAGTTTTTCATAACCTTTCTTTCAGAGAGCCATCTTTCAACATCAATCGCCGCCATACAGCCAAAGCCTGCTGCCGTGACCGCCTGCCTGTAGCGGTGGTCGTGCACGTCACCAGCGGCAAACACTCCTTCAACGCTCGTCTTGGTGTAGTTCTTCAAAGCAATGTAGCCCTTGTCATCCAGTTCCAGATGCCCCTTGAATATCATAGTGTTGGGTTCGTGTCCGATGGCGACGAAAACGCCTCCTGCCTCGAGCTGCCTCTCGTTACCGTTCTCCATGTTTTTCACAAGGACCGTTCCGACCTTCTTGTCTCCCTTGATGTCCGAGATCACGCTATTCCACAGGAATTCAATCTTGGGGTTTTCAAGCGCCTTGTCTTGAAGGATCTTGCTTGCGCGAAGCGAGTCTCTTCTATGCACTATTTTGACGGACTTGCCGAACTTTGTAAGGAACGTCGCTTCTTCCATGGCCGTATCTCCTCCGCCGACAACAACAATGTCCTCGCCTTTGAAGAATGGACCGTCGCAGGTAGCGCAATAAGAAACTCCCCTGCCGCTAAACTGCTGTTCTGCAGGTATTCCGAGCTTGCGAGGAGACGCGCCTGTGCAAACGATAACCGCTTCTGCGGTATACTTTTCGGAGTGGGTTTTTATCATGAAAGGTTTGCTCTTGAAATCTACTTCGATTACTTCATCGTCAACAATAAGTCCGCCAAATCTTTCGGCCTGTTGGCGCATGTTCATCATTAGTTCTGGGCCAAAGATGCCGCTCGGAAATCCTGGATAATTTTCGACTTCGCTTGTAGTCATGAGCTGGCCACCGGGAAGTGTGCCGGAAATTATTAGCGTCGCAAGTTTTGCGCGTGATGTATAAACGCCAGCAGTATAGCCTGCGGGACCCGAACCGATTATCACGACATCGTAA
>JAKEIF010000099.1 GCA_022545875.1 Nitrososphaera sp. | reverse complement strand
TGTTGAAAATTTGTTTCATAACTAGTCTATCGCTGATGACAAGTTACTGTATTTCCATCCCTGTTCAGAAGTACCTTAGATGGAAGCTATGGTATGGATAGCATGCAGAAAATGTCGAGCTAGGGCGGTATTAAGACCGGAGCGAATTTGCAGTAAATGCAGAAGATCCCCAATTAGAAGCACGACATTGTTTCAAAGGAGTCTCTTTCTGATCGAGTTGAATCTTCTCAATAAATGGAAGTCTGAATTGGAAATCCTAAACTCCGCGACTAATAGAGAAGGTGCGCGATATAGATACCCTCCAAGTTTCATGCTACTGGCAAAGTCACTATGGAAACATACCTTTCTTCCCCTAAGAAGCATCGTAAAAATCCTGCAAGATAACTTATCTTGCTACATTTCCGAGATTCCACACTATAGTACTTTAGCGAAGAGGATTAGAAAGCTTGGACGTGGAAAAGCGTCTATCTTTACGAACTCTGCCATAGTGATAGGAAAAAATGGAGAATCTGTTTTTCAGTATGATGATCCGTTAATTGGACTATTGAAGTCAGACAAGACTTACCTTTGTCTGGAGTTTGAGACATTTAGAAAAGGGGAACGTTTCACACTTCAATATTAGCGCGAACGCGTTATGAGGGCGTCAGCCTACCGACGTCTACCCTTTCCAATATCTCCTGAACCTTCTTTTCGACCATGGTTTCGATGGCTTTCCTTTCCTCCTCACGTAATTGCTGGAATCCGTCTGCACTTAACGGCATTCTACACAAGGGGTTCGTGCAAAACTTTGCATTTGGCTCTGTTTCGGTCCTGCAATTAGGACATGATTTTGGCTGTAGTACATTCTTACTTCCATCCTTCTTGGCCTCAATACCGGAATGCTCGAGTAGTTGGACAGCAGACTGGTTGCTGAAATAGTGAACATATACCGCAGGCATTTTTGACCTCTTTGACCACCCTCCGTGTTGCCTGAACAGCGAATCAGACAGGTGTTTCGAAATCTCTGTGAGTGAAGAATGACGACCATTCAGGTAGGGATTCCAAGGCTTTGTAAGCAAATATCGGATCCTAGACTTGTCTGCCTCGATTACCGTCTCGTCATCCAACAGCCTTGGAAAAATCAGGCTCTTGTATCTGCTGTATTGGTTATAGACAGGCCATCTCTTGATTCTCTTGCCGAATGTATCTGCCCTTGTCGAGATAAAGAGCGGCGCTTTAGGATTGCTTCTAAGAGGGTGTTCGTTGAGCCATTCTTTCAAGAATGGAACTGAAATTATGAGTGGGAGGGTACGTGTCCTGGTCTTGCTTTCCCGAATTTCAACCAACGCGTAATTCTTGCCAATGCTCGAAACCTTGAACTTGACATCTTCAATATTGCATGACAAAGTTTCGGAAGGCCTACCGGACATGTCAACGGTCATCGCATGGAAGGCCTTGTACATTGCATGAGGGCAGTACTTCAGAAAGATATCGTGGTCCTCAGCCACCCAGATCTGCTCCGGCGTGTAGGTCGATTCTTCGAGCCTCTTCAGTCGCTTTATTCTTACGCACGGCGGAGTAACCCAGTCCTCCCGGTTCAAGTTGCTTTCATGATTATGGACCCATCTGAAAAAGCCGATGTAAAGTGCGAGCCAGCTATTGAAACTGCCAATCCATTTATGTCGAGGATCGTCTTGCTCGGATTTCTTCCGCGACAAAAGGTACCCCTGAATATCCTCCCGAGTCATTTCCTTCCAAGCCTTGTTTCCAACAAATTTCGACAGCCAACATAACCGCTTGATATAGGTCTCAACAGTAGAAGGTTTCACATTTTTTTCGTCCTGCTGTTGTTTCAGAAAATCGCACAGGTCCTTGGCGTTTCTAGGAGCTGACGATGTCAATTCTCGGAACAGCCTGTTAACATATGGAAAGCTGTTTGACGTCAGTTGGTCAATCCTTTCGAAAAGAGCGTTAACGTCGGGGTCGTTGACCTGGATCGTTTCAGGCGGAGAGGTCACGATGGTTTTTTGTAATGGTAGCTAATAAGGCTGGTGTTAGTTCCCTAATCAAACAAGGTGGGGAAGGGATTCGAACCCTTATAAATCCGCTAACTGCCAGAAGTGAATCCTTTGACTGCAGGCGAACGCATGGCCGCTCTGCCACCCCACCACGTTGCAACTTAGTCTCCCAATTTCTAATTTAAAGCATTGCGGAGGAGAAAGCTCGCGCAGCAAGTTTCGCTACCCGCACTGGTTCTGGGAGGGAACCTTGAAGGGTGAATGAATTCAAAATCATTACTGCCTTGCGCTGGGTAACCCCCCAGTACCTGACGAATAGAGTCTTGCCAGTCTTGAGCAAGACCTCCTCACGCCTACCCAGCTTGTTATAGAGCGCCATTTTGTCTTTAGAGTTTGGAAATCGACGCCTAATGGTTTCTTCTAGACCCGGCGATTTTTCAAATGTAACCGCAATAACTGGAATGCGTGATTCGTTGAAAATTCTTTCTCCGTCAACGATGTTGTACATGCTAATGACAAGGCCGCCGATAATTATGCAGGCAATGTCATTTCTTTCAAGGGATCCGTACATGTCCAGGATCCTTTCAGTTGCGTCGTCCCCTTCCATGGTAGCACTGCCAGAGACCATCCCGTCAATGACGAGATCCCGGCGCATCACTACTCCTGCAAGTGCTGATTTTTGATGCCTCTTCTTTGAGCTCTCGGCTATGCCCAGAACCCGTATCCCCTTCTTTTCAGGATGAACTCTACTCGTTACAAATGCTACAAGACAGGGTTTTCATTATAAGGATTATTGAACCTCTCCCTTTCCGATTATTCTTGTTCCTTGGTTATCGGGCTTTAGCAAAACGCATGTCTGGCCTTTCTGGTATGCGAGAGGCTTTTCGACGGAAATCTGTAGCAGGCCTTCTCCAACGTTTCTTACCTTTGCGGGTCTGATCTGCATGCCAAGTGACAACATGAACATCTGGCTGTCAAGTACATCGCCCTTGAAAAATGGACTCTTTGCAAACTTTACGTCAATTTTGTCAGTCGCAATGCTCACCGCGTCTTTTGCGCAGATAATGTCTCCACGCGCGATGTCGTCCGCAGTCACTCCCTTGATCGCAAGGCCCACTCTGGCGGGGCTAGCAGAACTCTGGACGGGATCGTCATGCATTTGTATTGATTTGACGAGCACTGGCTTCATGCTCGGCGTCAAGAATAGCTCATCATAGACCTTGACTTCGCCCTGTCGCACCACGCCCAAGGCAACAGTGCCGACGCCCTTTACATCAAACGCGTGGTCAACGGGGATGATGACCGGGCCTTCGCGCCCCTTCGGCTTGAGCTTTGACATTTCTGCCTTTAGATCCTCTACAGAATCAAGAAACTGGTATCCCGAAAGCGCGGTCGTCTTGAGAGCCGCCTTGAGCTTGTCCCTGTCCACGCTGTATGAGTGAAGAACAAAACCTTCGGAAATTCCAGCTGAATCAAGCGCAATTATCTGCTCCCCAAGATATTTGTCAAGGGTAGCGACGTTGAGCAAGCCGTATTCTGCAATGTTTACCGCCTGCATCAGCGACTGAACCTTTTCGGGGAACATGACCGGTGCTGTCCACGTATAGACCGAGTCAGAAGTCTTTCTATCAAAGATGGCAATGTCAGTGGCAGTACCCTTCTTGCCAAGCTCCGCTGCAATGCCATGGTCGCCGAGGAGAACAAAGTTGATGCTGTTCAATGTTCTTGGGGACTACCCGTGTCGTTAAAATTCTTTGCCGATAGAAGATTGTTATATGAAATCATTTCCTACGTTTTTTATAATCGTATAACATGTTCTTATTTATGAAATATAGAAGCAGGACCGACATTGTTTCGCAGATTCTCGAAGCGGCAAACGGCGGAACGACTAAAACCAAGATAATGTACAAAGCTTATCTTTCATATGCTCAGCTTAAGGAATACTTGTCGGTCCTAGTCGAGAACGGACTGTTGGAATTTGAAAAAGGCAGCCAGAGTTACAAGACCACCTCCAAAGGGTTGCTGTTTCTAAAGACCTACAGCCAGATTGGCGGCCTGATATTGAGCGACTCAAAGTGAGCTAGGCGTTTGACTGAGAGTCCCCTATATCTTCGAGTGTAAAGGTAAAGCGTGATCCCGCGAATTCCTCTGTTCCTTCGCGCTCCCATACGACCTTGTACTCGCGGGTAAGCTGTTTACCGATTATCTTGATGTTTTTTGGAACGTCATTGTACAGTTTTTCGACCTTGTCAGGATTCTTTGTCATCAAAAGTGACCTGCGTCTCCTCATCAGGTACTTGACGGCCACGTTCTTGTGAACCTGGCCTTCAACAGGAATCTGCTCGGTGCCGATATCAATCGTAAACTGTCGCTTAGCCAATGCAATAAGTGCGAAATTCTGTATAGAAAAGCTTTACGGTAGAAATGAAAAAGAAGGTAACGGAGGCCCTTAGCCTTCCGTTGAGTTACCTTCCGTCATCGAGTCTTCTTCCATCATGGAATCTTCCATCGCCATTGTGTCTTCCATCGATGCGACCCATGTTCCTGGCGGGTGGTCGTCTTCTGTAGCATCGGCTGTCGCCAATACCGCAAATGCCGCACCCTTGAGCACGTGGCTCATGTTGTGGTCAACACCCACATAGAGTCCTTCTTCAGGGAAGATAGCTTCAATGACGCTCGCAGATCCTGGTGGAATGGTCCATGTTTCGTCGTTCTTCATCTGTGTTCCATACCTGTTCTTGATTGAACCATCACGGACATCAATCATGCCAGAGATGAAGTGGAACGCGACATATTCGTTCGGACCAGGGTTGACTATATACCATCTTGTTTGCTCTCCTGGCTTGACCTTGAATATCTCGAATTCGGTGTTCAGATCAATCTTGACTGCTGTGCCGACTGATGGAACATATTTGTGTGCCATGCCGTTGGTCAGAACAAGGTCTGGGTCGCTCATCCAGAATTTGCCTATGTCAAATGATCCGACTGTGCCATTGGTTCCTAGGAATGGTCCTTTGTCAGCTGCGTTGTAGATTTCACCAAATACCATGTAGAACTCTTTTGCTGGCTTCTCGTTGTGTGGGTGGACGACGACTGCGCCGTACATGCCGTTTGCAATGTGCTCCCATACGCCATTGAGGCCATCAGCGCCACAGTGGTAGAAGAACGCGCCTGCGTTAACTGCTTCAAGTGTCCATGTCTTGCTTTCGCCTGCGGCTACGTTTCCGCTAAGTGCTTTGCTTGGACCAAAGCCTGCATGGAAGTCAAGGCTGTGTATGACATCGCCTTCGTTGGTTAACGTGATCTCTAATGTGTCGCCCTGGTGGACAGTAACAACTGGTCCCGGAATTGTGCCGTTGAAGACCATTGCCTTGTACATGATTCCGCCGGGGTGCAACGCGTTAGCTGGTGCTACCTTTACTTCCATCTCGTCTGCAATCAGAGTGACTTTTTTATGACCGCCTGCGTGGTCCGCCTGTGCTGGTGATAGTGGGGTTCCTGTAAATAGAGGGCTCAAAATAAGTCCTACTACCAGAACACCGGCAGCCAAACCTGCAACGATTGCCTTATTCATTAGTGAAAGGCATGCACCGGGGTCTATATAAGACTTATCAATTCTATGGTTAAGTATTATTCATCCTTAAGATTCTACGAGGATATCATGACTACTTTTCACGATATGTAGAAGTGATCCAATGTGAAAATGCCTTTATTCCCGGATAGAGTTTGTACTGCGTTGTCTGTCCTGAACAAAAAGGGAAAGCCACGGGCCGCCCGACGGGCCCGCAAACCGATGCAGGATAACTGGCAGCGTGCTCCCAGAGGAAAATGGATCAAGTGTACGTATGCGAAATGCAGTTACGTATGGCAATATTTCGGTAGCCGAAAGTGGGCCGAATGCCCTTCTTGCCACTCGACCATGAAAGTGGCAGTGGCGCTCAGAAACTATAGGGCAGGCTAGTCAACAAAGAAAGCTTGTTCGTCTCGTGCCAGCGCGAGATCCACTTTGTTCCGGTCGTAGTCATGCACAACCATCAGCCCCTTGGCGATGCTGTGCTTCTTTGCAAGGGTTTGCAAGTGAAAGTTCAAGGTGTAAAGGTCTGAGAAGGTTTCCGATTCCAAGAGAGACATATCTTCATTATAGAACTCTAGCTTCATTCCATTCTTGGACTTTACGACAAGTGCTACATTCACACAAGTTCTTGCACGTCTAGGAGATTTTAAATGCTGCCTTAACGAAGCGCCCCGTTACAAGCGCTGCCGCCATTATGCCCGCCAGTGCTATCACCGCAAATGGAATTTCTGGAACGTTTCTTACCCCTTGGACCTGAACGTCATGGTCACCCTGCGGAACGTAAAAGTCAATGTACATTGTCTTGCCGTCGGCTTTCACGGATGCTTCATGCGAGTTTCCATCTATCATGACGCTCACCGTCTGGTTGCTAGACAGCTGTGGAATCTTGAGGGTCAGTTCGCTACCCGTGGAGCTATATGGCCTGATTCCGAATGCTAGGCTGTCGGTGGAGTTGTCATACCTAAAGTTCCTGACTTGTGCCACGGCTGCCAGGTCGTACGCCAAGATTTTCCCATTGCCGACTTTAACGGTTGTTATCGGGTCGTCATAGTCAAGACCTGCGCAGCTGTAATAGAGGATGTCGGGCTGGACGAGGGGATCTGCCACTGCGATAAATTTAGCCTCCTCACCGGGTCTGACTATTGGTATAACATTGCTCCTTACGCTGTCTAGCTG
>JAKEIF010000098.1 GCA_022545875.1 Nitrososphaera sp. | reverse complement strand
TTAAATGATTTAGCTGCACTTGAAGGGTTATTTGACGAGATAGTACTTCTTCCGCGAGACAACGAAGAACACGGCATTCTTACCTTGAGTGGCAAGACCTATTCCACCGCAAGTAGTGTTTTCGATATCGACGTGTCTTCGGTAGAGTTTGAAGGTCTAGTTAATGTCACCATCCCTTACGATGAAGATATGGTGATGATTTACGGTTCAGAATCAGAGTTAAGGCTGCTTCATTATAATGAGAAAGTGGGCTACTGGGAAGACAGGACGGTGAGAGTGGACGAGTCTGCAAATACTGTGACGGGAATGTTGGATTCACTATCGCCAATTATCGCCGCAATTAGCATCGATGGCGGCATAACAAACGATGATTCAAGAGCACGGGATTTGATATCCGGCGTAGACCTGGTTTCTCCGATATTTTCCACCTCGGAGACAGGAAAATCTACACTCACAGTCAGTTTATTGAACACTCAGACAATTGAACAGGATTATGCCCTAATAGTACAGATAGTCGACGAGTTGAATATAGTCCAATACTTGGAATTGCAGGATGGGTCACTTGAGGCAAAAAGCAGTACGTCAATCTCGATAGACTGGATTGACTTTAGAGAAGGTCGCTACGCATTACAGCTTTTTGTTATTACTGACAACGAAAATCCATATTTGCTCTCAGACCCGATGCAAACCGATTTACTGGTGAGTGCACATCCCTAGAATAGAATCGAAACGAGCTTGAGCTTTCGAATTTTATGACGCGTCTTATCACCCAGTTCACCGAACCAAGCGCGATGCAGCTCAACATCAAATCATAACATACTTTATAGTCAACGAGACAAGATAGCGAAAGGTTTGAGGCTGATTATTCTAACGCAGTTGTTACACTTTATCATCGATTAGAAGCTGCACTAATTAGTTCGGAAGCGACAGAAATAACTGTAATGGGTGGCTTCGGAACTATATTTGATTACGAAGAACAGGCAATTCGTGAAAACTCGGAAAGAAAGAGATCTTTAGCACTCTTGAGAGAACAAACCATTCGATTACTCAATCGGTCATAGATGTTGGTTACCCTACGAGCACCTTAAATGTAACCTTCTCTTATCCGACTTTGCGGGATCATTGAATAGAGGTCACTCTAGGCGCATTGCACCATTGCATAGGTCTCCGCTACTTCCCGATGAGAAGAATAAAGATCTAGTAAAGCAGGCGAATATCGCCAAGGTCATCGGACTTATGCAGGATACAGACAAGACAGATGAATGGTTGTTGGAAAAGATCCGCGAGAGGCATACTCTAGGCAATCTCGACTTGGGCGCGGGTACATATAAGATACTTAATTCATGTCCAAATGCTCTCCTCCAATGGCTTATCGAAATTCTACAGACACGCGAGTTCATTGAGTTCAGCAAGATCTCTCCTGCAACCCAAGAGTATCACTGGTTTTTCACCGACATAGTCGCGTCATCCAAGGAGGACGTAGCAACAAGAGATCAAGCAAGAAAGATAATCGCACTGAATAGTATGATTTCTATGACTGCTACGTTTCAGCAACGAGATTCGCGATGTAAAATATTGCCCACCGGCGATGGAGTCGCGATCGGCTTCACCGATAGCCCAGAGCGCCCCTTGGCACTTGCCATCGAATTACATCGACTTCTGGAGCGATATAATACTTCACAGAAAAAAAATGAAAGAATCGAAATAAGAATTGGTCTAGACAGCGGACCCGTCTATCTCTTTAACGATCTTAATCAATCCGAAAACGTCTGGGGGCCGGGAATAATCATGGCTCGAAGAGCGATGGATCTTGGGGAAGGCATGCATATCATAGCAACTGACAACTATGCAAATTCGGTAAGAAACCTGAGGCAGGATTATAGAAGGTTTTTCGTCGAACTGGGCTATTTCGACACGAAACACAAGGAAATTCTAATTTATAATATTGTTGGAGATGGGTTTGGAAACAGGAAAATTCCCAGCGATAGATCGCAGCCGGCGGATAGCCCTGGGGGTACGGCGGAAAAAATCCCCATCAGGTTTGTCTATGACAACATCAGGGTAGACTTGTTCGTCATAAACCACAAGAATTGGATGACACATCATACGATATCTTGGAACTTCACAAACGTATCAAAGGATCCAATGGACAAACTCTTCTATCCTATTTACGGTGACGTTCCGCGAGAATTCAAGAACCTGAACTTACGAGTAACTGACTTTCAGGGCAGAAGGTTGGAGTTGATTACGCTTGATGTCAATGAACCTAAGCAGAAGGAGTTTCATTTTCGCCTCAACAAGGCTGTTCCTCCGGGAAAAAAGGGATTTGCGAGAATTGAATGGGACTGGGAGGAACCGAAAAGGTACTTTTATTACACCTTTGCCTCTCGCTGCAGGGCTTTCCGATTCTCGATTAATATGTCGCGTACTGTTAATGTCGCTCAAAGAGTTTATAGAGTCAGCCATGGCGTAAAGGAGAAAACCTATGCTTCGCCTGCAAAGCTAAGATACGTTGCAAATAAACTGAAGGTAATCTGGTCTGCAGAGAATATCCCAGCCTTCGACGCCTATGAATTTCATTGGTAAAACAACATTGTTTTCACCTATGCAATTGCCTTGAATCCTCCTATTTCAGAAGAAATTTTATGAAGGGCTCTATGTCCGGCCATCTGCTTCCTTAGCAGAATACCAAGGCAATGACACGATTGCTGCACCGGGGCCTAAATGCAGTTAGTCCTGCTGCGGACGATAGGCAGGCATTAAAAGAGCTAGAATTCTGGATAGCGTTTACAGTTCGAGTTATAGTAAACAGTATCTTGGAACAACATACGTTTAATATTCTATGCATCCCGTCCAGAAAAATGTGCTAGTAAAAAGTCTGAAGACCATGATGATAATCACAATGACATCGCTTGCTCTGTTCGTCGCTTTTCCAAGTCAAAACGGTGTAGCAGTTGGAGAGGAGACTGACATTTTTGGTGTACAGAAAATCTACCCGACCAAGGAAGGTGGCCATGAATGGTACGTCGATATGGAAGACCCAAAAAGCGATTCACTTTTGAGAAACTTGGATAATCTAGTACTTTTGCCCGATGGCGATTCATGGCATGTCTCAGCTGACCAGGTAAGGATGGAAGCTTGGTCGCAGGAAAACGAAAAGTGGCTGAATGTCGAAATTACAGCGTATGCAAAACTTGAAAGCGGATCCAACGAATTGCTCCAGCTCTATTCTAGGGGCGGCCATCATACGGATAGAGACCAATGTGAAGGCAGCGCCTACAAGGCCAGACTGTACGGAGATGGCACAGCTGCATGGACCAAAGAGATCACGCACCCGGCTTACGCAGGCAACAGAGGTGAAACGCAGGCAACTGACACGCCAGTACAAGATAGGTGGGTCGGCTTCAAGGCAGTGATTTACAATTTTGTAGAGGATGGCAACACGTACGTCAGGCTTGAATCATACGTTGACGACGATGTCACAGACTCGAGCGGCAACCTCATAGTCGGCAACAACTGGGAGCTTGCCTCAATAGTTGAAGACAGGGGTGGATGGGCAACTGACAACCCTGACTTTAACGACTCATGCGGTAAAGAACGCGACGAAATTCTCTCAGCGCCTGGAGGCACCGATTCGCAGAACATCGTGGGCTTCCGAACTGATGGAATCGATTGGAGCTTCAAGTACCTAAGCGCTAGAGAAATCGATCCACTGGCCGAGGCAGTTCCAGAAACGCCGGTTGCGCCGGAGCCTCAGGCCCCGGAGCCGGAAACGCCTGTAGTCAGTGAGCCAGAGCCAGTTGACAATACGGCTGACCAGCTTCCGCCGGGATCTCTCATAACAAACGTGTCACAATTCCAAGAAGGCACATCAACGATTGAAAGTATTGAAATGTCAATTAGAAAAATCACCACGAGAACACATGGAGACGTCTCTGTTGCGTTGGTCCAGGGAAGCAATGTCTTGTCCGTTAGTCACATCGAAGCCGCGGACCTTGGCATAGAGTACCAGCAAGTGTCAATACCCATCAATCCAGTTGCTGTTTCGGGTTCCTACCAAGTGGTGGTGCTGTTCTATGGGGCAGGCTACGTGTCTGTCAGCGACCTTCATGCAAGCTAGTCTTTTCACCATGCATGGTTCGCCCTCCCCGATCACCTGTCCGCAAAAGCGGATTGGATAAATGATATTAATAGCGCAGCCGGCATGACATCCAGTGGCGCATAAAGCGAATGACCTCGGCGTCGTTTCAAACGAGATAGAGCGCTTTATCTCCAATTACGTATCAAGGAGCGCGGCTGAGGGGATTATTGTCGGCCTTAGCGGAGGACTAGATTCCTCGGTTGTACTAAAGCTTGCTGTGAACGCCATCGGGTCATCAAGAGTGCACGGGCTGATAATGCCCAGCAGCGCTACGCCTGAGGCGGATACGACAGATGCGAGTGATCTGGCAAAAACGCTGAGGATAAAGTATGAAATTATCGACATACAGCCTATTATCGAGAGTTACGCAAAGGTCCTGCCGGATAATGAACGGGCAAGAGGAAATCTCACTGCCAGGATCCGGATGAATATCCTGTACTACCACGCTTCACTTGGGAGTTGCATCGTTGCCGGGACTTCTGACAAGTCTGAAAGGCTCCTTGGCTATTTTACGAAATTCGGAGACGGCGCGGCAGATATCCTGCCAATAGCAGACCTATACAAGACTGAAGTACGCAGGCTTGCATCATTCCTCAAGATCCCAGCTGCCATAGTGGAAAAAAAGAGCAGCCCGCGCCTCTGGAAGGATCACCTTGCAGAAGACGAAATCGGGTATAGCTATGACCAGCTTGACCCGATATTGCAGTTAATTGAAAAAAAGAAAATGCCAAAAGCAGTCGCAAGAAAACTGGACGTATCTCTAGATGATGTCAGGAGAATAAAAGAAATGGTTGACAAGAGCGCGCACAAGCGCAAGCCGGCGCCTTTTGCAAAGCTATAGCTACTCTACTATTCTGATTATCTTTTCGTTAATTCCAAGATCTACGGGGCCGCCCTCTAGGACAATCTTTACCGGGTACTCATCCCCCACCTTTGCGGTATCCAGCGGGATGAACGAAGCTATCAACTCTGCGCTTGTTGCATGAGCTATAAAGTCGACATTTCTATAAGTGTATGAAGTCATGTTTCCCGCATCAGGGAGAAACCCGTACTGGACCGTCTTGAAGTCCTTTTCTTCAATCTCTTTCTGCTCGCCGTTCTGGACATAGCCGATGGTCATGCCGGAGTACCTCAATTCCCCTTTTAGCCCACCAAGATTGGTGCTGAGCAATTCAGAAGGTGCCTCGATCCTCAGGATGTTTTTCTCTGGCAGACCCTGGACGAGCCCAATTACTCCTGAAGAATAGCGGACGTAGGCTGTCTTGCCGAACTCTGCTTCTATGATCTTGCTGTCCTTTGGAGCTTCTGCGGCCTGGAGCGGGTTAAAGAAAAGCCCTACAACGACGAGTGCTGCAAAGCCAGCCGCCGCGGCCGAAATGAAAATCAGGTACTGGCGTTCCAAAATGACAAATCATGTCTGGCAGAATTCTATTAATAAGCTTTGGTTAGTATATGGAAGCTCGCGGCAATACTCTGGATACGCGGCAGGAAAGACATTCATAAACGGAACAACTAGCCATACCTGCATGCGGCCTCTGGCATTGCTAGTTGCACTGATTTTCGTTTTCAGTATCGCCGGGTACCAGTCC
>JAKEIF010000097.1 GCA_022545875.1 Nitrososphaera sp. | reverse complement strand
GTAAAATAGGGATCTAATTTAGGCTGTGAGACTCTATCGAGGTCGAACCCTCGTAATAACTGATAATGATGTTATCGTGAAGGTCATACGGACAATTCTGAATCCTCTTGGGCTGTCGGTCACTGGGTTCGACGACGCAGATGTTATCCTGCTTGATGTCAATTGTAACTTCCTCAGTAACTGTTTGCCGAAAGAGCAATTCGCCAAGCGGAAACCCCTGAACCATCTGTATCACCATGAAAGCGCCAAAAAAGGCGAGTCCAAAAAGGATTGCCAGCTTTTTGGTTGACATCTTGCCAAATTCGGCAGTGTCATCTGACCCGGACACAAGAATACTCGAAGCCCTATTCTAAAAAACCTATAGGAAGTGAGAGATCGTCCGGCTAAGGACTCGGGACCCTATTTGGGGACGCAGGTTCCATCGCCTGCTCGATAGCTTCCTGCTGCTCTAACCAATCGTCAAAGTATGCCAGCAAGAGATGGGCCGCAAGCTCATCTTTGGTGTGGTCTATCCTGAGATGAATTGGCATATAGTCTGGAGCAAAAAAAAGGTTACAGATGTAGCAAAACGGGTTCCTTTCATGCTCCTCTAGCAACATGGCTCACCTACAAGGTATGTAAATATAAAATCTCCTAATTGACAGTTGAGATTGAATTCCACTACCATTACTCCCTTTAGAAAATTCGATACAGCGTCGCGTATATGTATTTCAATATGTCCGATTCCAGACACATTTTTTTCCACATTATTCGTCGCCGGACTAACACAGGCGTGTTTATATCAAATCTGAAATATTCGAATCGCTAGAAAAGGAAGAACACTCAAGGCATGGAGACAAGACAAATGGTGATTGATGACTTGCGGAAACTAGGCGTCAAAGTGAACCAGATATTGCTCTTCAATCCGACGTACGAGGAGCTGAGGGGAATGAGGGATGGCCTCACAAAACTCCGAAATTAAGGACATTGATATTGCATTGAAGGAATTGAACGCAAAAAATCGTGACGACATTTAAGTTATAAGGCGGTCGGAAAAATGAATACACATGGTCTTTGGCAGGGATGTCCGGCTCAGCAGAATATTAAAGGACGGCAAGATGGTCTGCATTCCAATGGATCACGGCATCAGTAATGGTCCTATTAAGGGCCTTGAGGATGTCCATGGCGTGATTTATCAATGCGCGCCCGCCGGATTGACCTGCGTTCTTGTTAACAAGGGAATCATCAAGACGCTTCCAAGGCCGCCTGACATTGGGCTTATCGCCCATTTTTCCGGCAGCACTTCTCTCGGACCGGCACCGAACAGAAAGATGCTAATGGGAAACGTCGAAGAAGCGATAAGGCTGGGCGCTGACGCTGTTTCACTTCATATCAATATCGGGGCAAAGGAGGAGCCGGAGATGCTCCAAAAGCTGGGGATGGTTGCCGACAAGTGCGACGAATGGAGCATCCCGCTTGTCGCCATGATGTACCCTCGCGGCGAGAACATCAAGAATCCTCATGATCCTGAAATAGTGGCACATGCAGCCCGGGTGGGAGCTGAGGCAGGTGCCGACATTGTAAAGGCGGTTTACACCGGCGATGTTGACTCATTCAAGAAAGTCGTGAAAAGTTGCCCTGTGCCAATAGTCATCGCTGGAGGACCAAAGGCAAGCACAGACCGTGAGATTTTGGAAATGTGCGCGGGGGCAATGTCTGCAGGGGCAAAGGGGGTAACTTTTGGGCGCAACATTTTCCAGCACAAGAACCCTCCTGCCATGGTACGGGCTCTGAACAAGATTATCATTCAGAGCAAGACTGTAAGAGAGGCTCTGAAAGAACTTGACTGATTCTCTGACAAAGGGTAAGGAGCTAATAATCCGACCCACCGTGTCAAAGGCTGCACTTGCATCTTTCATCTCAAAGCTAGCTGAAAACGGTATTTCAACTCTTAATGTTGACCCAAAATTTGTCCAAGGGAAGAACCTACGGACCATATACGAGTCAGAAGAAGCCGACATGGTTGTCTGCAAGACATTTGACCAGCTCCGCTCTCTAAAGTCTTCCGGCAAGACTCTCGGCTACTTTAAAAAAGTGCTAAGCAATGCCGATGTAGACGAGATCGAAAAAGCCTCTCAGGCAGGTGCTGAATTTGTCATCGTGGACGCTTCTGATTGGAAGATTATCCCACTGGAGAACATTATCGCAAAGTTGCACAAGTCAAAGACCAAGGTTTTC
Organism: Nitrososphaera sp.; assembly: GCA_022545875.1. Lineage (GTDB taxonomy): Archaea > Thermoproteota > Nitrososphaeria > Nitrososphaerales > Nitrososphaeraceae > Nitrososphaera. The sequence goes on along the minus strand of JAKEIF010000097.1, from coordinate 1,499 downwards.
ACAACAGCCAAGAGTTCCCGAGAGGTTGGAACAATGTTTTCGGTGCTTGAGCTGGGCGTTGACGGCGTAATTCTCTCTTCGGACAACATCGACGAGGTGGACAGTGCGCGTCAGCAGCTCTCAACTACAAAATTCCCTATTCGAGTCGCCAAGATTCTTGAAGTAAAGGATGTGGGCACAGGCGAGCGAGTATGCGTTGACACTGCCTCAATGATGACGATGGGCGAAGGTATGCTCGTCGGGAGCAAATCCAATTTCATGCTGCTTGTACACAATGAGTCGGTTGGCTCCTCATTTACTTCTCCCCGGCCATTTAGGGTAAACGCGGGAGCAGTTTACTGCTATACCATTGCGCCTGATGGCAATACCCGCTATCTTTCTGAGGTTGAGTCGGGAAGCGAGGTCTGGATAGTGAACAAGAGTGGCTCTGCCAGGCGGGCAGTAGTAGGACGGTCGAAAATCGAAACGCGCCCTCTGAGACTATTGCGGGCCGAAATTGAGGGTCAAACAGGGACTGTTATCCTGCAGAACGCAGAAACAATACGACTGATTTCACGCGATGGCAAATTGGTATCAGTTACGGACATAAAGGCAGGAAACGAGGTCCTAGGCTACGCCAAACCTGCCACGGGGCGTCATTTCGGAATGGAAGTGGATGAATACATTGTTGAAAAGTAACCACAATTGCTCGTAGCTCCTCTTGCTTTCATTTGCTAGCTCGACTGAAATAGACTCATTATTCTATTCTTTATGTCTTCCATTTCTTTTGGATTAGTCGCGAATTCCGCGTCTTTGTCAAAGGGTTCAGGCATCAGGCCTTCACCTGTAGCCGCCACCCTTCCATAGGGAAATACAAAATCTATCCTAACCAGGTCACTCAGGCTGAAATGGCATAGCCTTCCGTGGCCAAAAGTTCTTTCAGGCACCTTTCGCCGCCTGTTGTTTTGCATCATTTCGGCAACCGATTGATTTTGCTAAACTATAAAGATCTGTCTGTTGCGAATCAAACATGCTTTGATTCATTGTTGCCTCAAACAAACTGCCATATGCGAGATTAAATTTTTTGAAATGTTTTCACTTCTCATCATTCAAGCTCACAAAATCGAGCTAAACATATAGCATGTTTTTAGTTTGTTGTATATTACTTTAGAGTATCCCGGATATGGACGAATCAAACAAGCTAGCACGAAAATCATGCTTGCCTATCAGGAACAGACAGCAGACCAAATTATCGTCGGCAACTGCAAGAAAGTTTTAGAAAAGCTTCCAGAGAATACCGTACAACTAACAATAACTTCACCTCCATATCGAAACGCAATTGACTATGACATGCATGCGTCCGGAAACGGCGGCTATTACAGAGGCAAGCTAAAGCTAGACACTGAGGAATATTTGGACGACATGGCAGAAATCTTTGGAAACAAAGTTTACCGAGTAACGAAGGAAGGTGGGTACTGCTGCATCGTCATTGCAAATGAGGTTGTCAATGGTACCATAAT
>JAKEIF010000096.1 GCA_022545875.1 Nitrososphaera sp. | reverse complement strand
CCACGTCGATTATGCTCTGCATCGCTTCAGGGACTGTTCCGCCCGCCTCTGTGCCAGATCCTGTAAAGTTCGTCTCTGGCTGCGCAGCGGTTCCATTAATGCCCCGTGGGTCAGATGCGTTTAGGAAAAAGACCTGCAGATCAAACGCGTTGTCTGGATTGAGGGGCAGTGTTGGCCAAACTAGCTGGACTAGGTAGGTGCCGTTGTCTGAAACCTTTTCAAGGAGCGGCAGCTCGCTTCCGCTTCCCGTAGAATTGAGGCTCGGGTTATTGCCCTCGTCTTTGATAACGGCGCGTGGCTCAAGTTCCTCCGAAGCCATTGCAGGAACTGAAAAAGGAATAGCAAATAAGCAGAATGCAACTGCTACGAGTAGCTTGGCAAAGATCACAAACAGTATAACTCAAAATGCAATATAAACGCGGGCGAGAATTGTTCAATACAATGCCCCAATTCACAACTCGCTCGTGCCCGTCTTTTCAAATAGTTTTGGCAAAGCCCTTTTCGCACTTGTCCTGGCAGCTCATGTGGCATCCCAGACGCGCGGTACAAGGTTTATAGAATCCGACAATGGGGTTTTCTCATTCATGGATTTGGAAGAGCGTCTGGAGCTGGTGACAAGGGAACCTACTGAAGAGGTAATAACTGCCGACGAGCTCCGGAACCTTCTCCAGACAAAGTCGACGCCGAGGCATTACATTGGCCTTGAAATTTCAGGCATGCTTCATCTGGGCAGCTTGGTCGTTACCGGGTTTAAGATCAACGATTTCATCAAGGCAGGGATTGAAACAACTGTCTTTCTTGCCGACTGGCACACATACATAAATGATAAGCTCGGAGGCGACTGGGATAGGATAAAGCAGGTCTCCCGATACTACTCTGAAGCGTTCAAGCTCTTCTGCCCTGGCGTAAATGTTGTCCTTGGAAGCGATTTGTACCGTGAGCAAGGAGAAAAATACTGGGAAGAGTTTGTGCGATTCAGCAAGCAGATGACCTTGGCGCGCACCATGCGCTCGCTTACGATCATGGGAAGAAGCGAATCTGAAAAAAACATTGATCTTTCTCAGCTGCTCTATCCGCCAATGCAGTCAGTGGATATCAAGGCGCTAGACCTTGATATCGTCCACGCCGGCATGGATCAGCGCAAGATCCACATGCTTGTGCGCGAGATCTTTCCAAAGCTCAAATGGAAGGTGCCTGTGCTCGTCCACCACCATCTGCTGCCTGGGCTCTCCGAGCCCGTAAAAATGGGACTGACGGAAGATGCGGCCGAAGACTCGCGACTATCGAGCAAGATGAGCAAGAGCAAACCTGCGAGCGGCGTGCTTATTCATGACGATGAAAAGACAATACGCGAAAAGATAGGCAAGGCATTCTGCCCGCTCGGAGTTGCCGCGGGAAATCCGATATTAGAGCTGGTGCGATATGTTGTCTTCCACCAGTATTCAGAATTTGTAATAGAGCGGCCCGCAAAATACGGGGGGGCGACAACTTATCCTACTTACAGCGACGTAGAGAATGATTTCATGGCGAAAAAAATCCATCCTATGGACCTAAAGAACGCAACCGCGGAATATATCAACAAGATTATTAGCCCAATACAGAGCCACTTCAAGGGAAAAGAGCCACAGTTAAGCTGATGTCAATTTGCTCTTTGAACCTTAAGAAACCCTTGGTTGTTACTGAAATCTTATAACGTGGTAACGACTTTGGTCGCACATGAAAGCGCTGGCCGCCGCCTCACTTGCGCTCGCCCTTCTTTCTTCGATTGGCGCCGCAACTGTCACGGAGTCGGATCCTGGCCATGTTTATTCAAAAGGCGACTGGCAGGCACTTTCTGCAGTGCCTGGTGCCGTCAAGAGCACGGCCATCGCTTACTCTGCAGATGATGACTTGATTCTCCTCTACGGAGGCAGACACCCGAACCTTCTCTTCTTTAACGAACTCTGGGCCTTTAAACCAGGCACTGGGCAGTGGACTGAAAAGAAGGACTGGAACTGCGAGCCGTCATGTCCCGCAGGCAGGGCCGTACATTCCATGGTTTACGATGATCAAAACAACAAGTTTATCGTATTCGGAGGTTACCTCGTTTCTGGCCATTCGTTTGAAACAAATGAAACCTGGACGTATGACCTTGCGACAAACACATGGGTAAGGCTTGACTTTGGGAGCCAAGAAATCCCGGGCCCCAGACACTGGGGATCACTGGAATACAACCCCGATGATAATCTGACGTACCTATTTGGTGGACACTTTAACAATGGCGACTGTGCAGGCGACATCATGTACAATGACTTGTGGAGACTTGATATCTCCGGCGCGAACCCTACTTGGACAAAACTAAATCCTGCCGGGGATCCTTCTGACGGCAAGCCTTCGCCACGGCAGTCCGATCTGATATACAACACACGGGAAAACATGTTCTACATAATCGGAGGCAAATCTGAGATAGGCCCGCTCGGCTCCTCCTGTACGCCAGGAGATGTGGACACCCGTGAAAGCTATTCAAACGATATCTGGAGATACGACCCTGCCGGAAACAAATGGGCTAACATTGAGGGAAACCACTCCGGCTATACTCATTATCCAAAAGACAGGAGGACCGAAATTGTCTATGACCACGAGACCAACAGGGCGGTTTTGTTCAGCGGCTTGGCCGACTCTGGGGCGCAGTACGGCAAGGATACTTGGATCTACGACTTTGACGACGACAGGTGGTCGACGCTTCAAGACGTAGACATGTCCATCCCTCCGCTAAGACAGAGGATGGCAGCAGCGTGGGATGATTTTGACGGCGCGATGTACCTGTACGGGGTCGACGAAAGCACGAATCAGGGCGGATTTTGGAAGCTCTCCTTTGTCATGAACAACATCAGCGTGAACTGCTTTAGCAAGCAGCCTCTGATTTTTGGCACTGATGGCGATGACGAGTTCTCTGGAAACAACGTTCAGAACGTAATGTATGGCCTGCTGGGCAAGGACGAGATGAGGGGCGGAAAAGGAGGAGACTTTCTCTGCGGGGCGGAGGGCGATGATAAATTATACGGGGAAGGCGGCAATGACAAGATTGAAGGCTTTGAAGGCAATGACGAAATTCGCGGCGGCGCGGGCAATGACAGACTGCAAGGCGGAGCCGGCAACGACCACTTGTACGGGGACTCGGGCAAAGATCACTTTGATTGTGGCGCAGGTGATGACACGATTCATGGATTCAAAGCCTCGGAGGGAGATACGAAGTCTGCGAATTGCGAAAATAGCGCCTGACAAGTGCTGCCGCTGAGTCGGAATAAAAAAAGGCGAGACCTATCCTATCTCTATTACCTTGCTGCTCCAGGGACAAAATGTGCCTACAGTGCCTAGCCAATATTCAAGGCCCTCCTGGACCATGCTGGGTCTGCCGTCGCAGAGTTCAATCGAGACTTCGGCCATCCTGACAGTCGCTGGCTCTAGGTGCCACCCCCATGGCTGGTTAAAACCACCGTCGCCTCTGGCGAGCTTGCCTGTAACATGCATGTTATTCAACCCGCTGTAATTATCGGCGAGCTGGGAAATTGTTTCATGGTCAGTCGCACGAACAGCAAATCTCTCACCCGACACCTCTATGCCAAATAACTTGCCCATAGCAGGCAGAGTCGAGGATTTTCTTATGGCGTCTACCGTAGCCACAATCGTGTATGGATCGCCTGCAGCCGTATGCGCCAAAATGCCCGATCCAACGAAATTGACAGAGCCAGAAGTTACATTCTTTAGCATGGTTGTCACGGCAAAGGTCCTGCCGTCCACCACGTGAACTGCGACGCCGCTTACAGTTTCAGGGTCGGTACCTGTAATGTCATGGTACACGAGAATATCTACCGGACGCGTTGAAGAAAACGTCACCGCAGAGTTGTACAGATATCCAGGCTGCGCCATCAACATATACGCGGCTTGGTGCGACGAATGTCCTACCGCGTCATGAGGCGATGACTGCTTTACCACTGTCCCTGTTACCCTTCGCTTACCTTCATCCAGGGGTTTGGCTGTTGTAGTGGCATTTGCATATGCTTCTTCAATTACACCCACAATTGATTCAAGTCCTGCTGGAAGCGGGACAGAGGAAGCGAATTCGTCAACCCATGAAACAGAGTGATTCTGCCCATCTAGCATTACGGTCAGAGAATAGGAGAAAAAGTCTGCGGCATCGCTTTCCTTGGGAGGATAGGTACTGTTCATTTCAAAGAATCCGGAAGTAGAAATCGCTTGCTTGACGTTCTCGACACTTTCGGCCGAAAGGGTCTTCTCGACGACGGTTCCGTCTTTGACGAATTTTATCACGCTAGTACTAGAATCGTAAGGAGCTTTCGACTCAAAAGATAGCGTTTCATTTATGCCAGCGATGCCGCCTGACTTTGTATACTCAAACTTAAAGTCGGATGGCTGTTGAGCAACCACCGAAGGAATTGCCAGGCCTACCACGGCTACAAAAATGACGCCTATAATGGCAGCGTCTCTTTTCTTTTCTCTCATGCCCTGTTGGCGAGAATGTGGTAATAAAAGCCAAAGCCCAATTTGACAGGCAGATATACCTGAATGGCATTAGTAAATACGGAAACTTCCGTATATGCCAAGGTTGAAGAGTGCTAAAACGAATATATTTATTGGCGCAAACTTGAGTATCCAAGGATGGCAACCGAGGCTATCGCAAACTTTGACTCATATGTGTGGGTCGCCGTAGGGCTCTTCATCGCGGGCCTATTCGCGGTAATGGTCTATGAACGAGAAAATTCAAAATCGAAGCGACATCAGCAGGCAGGATCCTCTCCAGCTGACGCTGAGAAGTGATCTTGCGGAAGATAAACTCATTATTGAAAAGTTCAGAAAGGAAGGCTTTCAGTCTCTAACCACTATTCAGCAGAAGGCACTACCGGTCATTTCGAGGAGAGTAAACAGCCTCCTTGTCGCCCCCACAGGCTCGGGCAAGACAGAAGCTGCAATCCTGCCTGTTTTTACGCTGCTTGCAAGCGAAAAGGCTAGCGGCGCCGGCAAGATACGCGCGATATATATCACTCCGCTTCGGGCGCTCAACAACGACGTGCTTCGCAGGATAGTAAAATATGCTGAATCAGAAGGGCTGCGGGTCTTGATAAGGCACGGGGACACTACAACTGCAGCCAGAAAAAAAATAGTCGACAACCCACCTGATGTTCTGATCACAACACCTGAATCTTTGGCTGTGGTCCTTACGAGCGAAAAGATGCTATCAGCACTACAGGAGCTGCAGTGGGTAATCGTGGATGAGGTACACGAGCTCGTGTCAAATGAGCGCGGCGCGCACCTCTCGATTGGGCTTGAGCGGTTGCAGGCTGCATCTTCGAAACATGTCACTAGGATCGGACTGTCTGCGACAGTTGGCAACCTCAAGCAGGCCGCGCAGTTTGTCTCTGGCACGGAGAGAAAAAACGCCGTACTGGTGGATACCGTAAGCAGAGGCTACGAGATTGATGTTAAATTTGTAAAGGGATCGCTCAACAATGTAGCACAGTTCGTGCTCGATTACGTCAAGGGCAACAAAATCGAAGGATCCGTCCTTCTTTTCACAAACACAAGGGACGAAGCTGAATACCTGGGGACCATACTCAAAAACCAGGGCGAGATAAAGGTCGACGTCCACCACGGATCCCTGTCAAAGGAGGTAAGAGAAGAAACGGAAAATACTCTTCGCGCAGGCGACGCCGGGATCGTAGTCTGCACAAGCTCACTAGAGCTGGGACTTGACATAGGTGCAGTCGACCTTGTCATTCACTACGGTTCGCCGCGGCAGGTGTCAAAGCTGATGCAGAGGATAGGGCGCAGCAGGCACCGGCAGAGGAGCTTTGCCAAGGGGCTGATTGTGACAAACAACGCCGATGACGAAATAGAAGCGCTTGCCATAATCAGGCGCATGAAGAAAGGATCGATAGAAGAGCAAAAGATGCATGAAGGCGCCCTTGACGTCATGGCTCATCATCTTGTCGGGCTTGCAATGCAGACACGAGATCCGGTATGGGTAGACTATGCCCATGACCTTGTCATCCGAGCGTTTCCATTCCGAAATATCCGCCTGTTCGACGTTGAAGCGTGTCTGGACATTCTTGCTAGTCACAATGTAATCAGGTACGACAGGGAGAGCGGAACGTATGGCAGGAAAATGAAGGCCTACAAGTACTACTTCGAAAACCTTTCAATGATCCCTCACGTGCTCAAGTTCGAAGTTATCGATTCACTCTCAAAGCGCAGGATCGGAACCCTTGACCAGCAGTTTGTAGGCGACTACGGTGAAAGAGGCAACGTCTTTGTACTCAAGGGCTCTCAGTGGAGGGTACTCGCGGTAGACGAAGGGAGGCTCGTCGTCAATGTCGAGCCACTCCGCGGAGCGGCCATAAATATTCCCTACTGGGTCGGTGAAATGATACCAGTGGATTACCTCACCGCTGAGGAAGTCGGCAACGTGAGGAACCAAGCTGTGACCGGTCATCTGAGCCTGTCAACATCGATAATGCAGGACGCGCTGTCGGCGCTCAAGCAGGTCCCAGACTCGTCGAGGATCATTGTCGAAAGCCTTGCAGCTAGAAACATGCTAGTCATCCACTCTGCCTTTGGATCAAAGGTAAACAACACGATTGCATCCCTGTTGTCGACCATACTTTCCTCGCAGCTTGGGTACGTCGTCGAATCGCGATCAGATGCCTATAGGATAATGCTTACTTCGACTGCCAGGATCACGCAGGGCCGGATTGAAGCGGCTCTAAAGGATGTGTATGATTTAGAGCCGGTGATTATTGCCGCGCTAACAGGCACCCACAATATCAACTGGAAGGTATGGACGGTGGCCAAGAGGTTTGGCATGGTAAGCAGAGAGGCAGTCTATGACAAGAAGGTCGCCCGGATGATTTACGACAGGTATTCAAAGACGCCGGTCAGCGCAGAATCGATTAGGGAGCTTGTGCATGACAAGCACGACACAGTCCAGACCCAGAAAGTACTTGACGGCATCAAGGAAGGAAGGATAAGCATCCAGTGGGTTGAAGTATCCGAGTTTTCGGACTTGGCCAAAACGATAATTGAGCACTCGGGCAAGATGGCCGGAGCCGCGCCGCTCAGCATCGAAAAAGGAGTAATTGAGCTGGTAAAGGAAAGGCTCGAGAGAACAAAGCATCGGCTCCTGTGCGTCCGATGCACCAAATGGGAGAGGGTCATGGAAACAAAGGACGTGCCTGAAGAAATTGTCTGTCCCAGCTGCCGCTCTAGGCTCGTTACGGCTACCTTTTGGTCAGACGATGAAATGGCAAAAATAATCAAGGCTAGGCTCACCGGAGGCAAACTGACTGCCGATCAGAACCACAGGTTTGAGCGCGCATGGAAGGTAGCCTCGCTTATCAACAACTTTGGCAGAAAAGCAGTGATCGTGCTTTCCGGTCACGGAGTTGGCGCTGACACCGGAGCTAGAATTCTGCGAAACTATGTGGATGACGAACAGATGTATCGAAGCATTTACGAAGCCGAACGCCAGTATGTGATAACCCGCGGATTCTGGAACGACTAGGAATCAGGCAATGGGACTATTGCTTTTTGTCTTTTGCCAGATGTCGCTGACCACTTCCATCACAGCCTTTTCGGCCGAACCATCATAGCTTGCGTGCCATAGCTTGGCGACATATTCACCGGCGGTATTGTTGTTTTCAAGCCTCCGCTCAAGGATGTACAGAAAATCGGGCTTTGTGCCCAAGTCAGCAAGTCCCTTACGCGAGAACGAGAGCTGTTTTCTGACCGTCTCGGCGATATCAAAGTGGGTCTTGGCATGAAATCCCGACCTGACCACAGCCTGCCTCTCTTCACGTACCGAAGATAATGGGCGCAGTTCACTCTCACCATGGATTGCCCTGTGCAGGTAGCCCACCAGAAATTCGACCATCGCCATCATTGTCTTTGGAGTAGGCTGGACAGACATGACGCGCGTTTCTACCCTGTACGCGCCCGTATTGAGCCTCACCCTGACATCGTCGTGCCGCTCCTTGACCATTTCAAAATAATCCTTGGCGATGACAGGCTTTCGCGATACGATATAGTCGACATAATCTTCAACCCCCGTCAGGTACTTTGGAATTCCAGGAAACCCTGAATTCTGCTGCTCCGTCTGGTCGTACAGGTAGATCCGCGGTTCGTGCATCGAAAATACCCGCCCGGCAAAAAGCCGGCTGTTTGCGCCAAGCAAGATCACGGCTGGGACAAGGGTCAGAATGTGGTTAAACATCCGGGCAGTGAACCCCGGGTTCTTTCCCTGAAGGTGAAGATGGAATCCCTGTATGGCTGCAGCGGCGTGCAACGCCTTGATTCTTGTGCCGTCTATCTCAACGTCAGGGAGCTTGCCCTGCCATTTGGCCAGCCGGGAATACCTTGGCTTTTTGGTGATTAGCCCGTCTTGCAGAACATGGGGCGAGGGATTTGCCCCAAGAAAAACTGGGAAAACCTCCTGGCGGTATACCTTACTTACGGTCAGGTCAAGGTGTTCAATGAATTCCTCAAATTGCGAATTGAGCCTGATAAGGTTCTCAAATGAGACAGGTTCAGTCTTGTATTCAAGCTGGCATTTGCCATATTCGTAGTCAATGTCATGATATTTGCGCAGGCGCTCGATCGCGGGCTTTGCGTCTACCGGTACGCCTTTGCCATCAAGCAGGCAGATCTCGATTTCGACTCCAACTTTAAAGACATCGTCAGTCCTGTCCGAATGTCTCCGGATCATGGCCTTTAGTTCGTTTGCCTGTCTGACGATTGGCGAAACTTTCATGGCGACAACATCCTGCGGCGGGAGGGCGGCATATTGTCTGGTTACCCGAGCCT
>JAKEIF010000095.1 GCA_022545875.1 Nitrososphaera sp. | reverse complement strand
TTTGAAGTCGCGTTAGTTCCCATCATTACCATCGTCGCCCTAACTGGGGTTGTCTTTTCACGGAGAGTTCTGCTCTCCTTATCGGCAAAATGATAAGCGCTTGACGTCTCCGACCAATGTTCTTGAGCCATCTGGCGACACTTTCGTCTTTTAGCAGCCATGCATGCTTGCCTTTGGAGTCTAGAATAGGTGTCAAAAATGGCTAAAAATCCATGCCAAAATTTATGGTACTCGATCCTAAGTAGGAGCGGGCCCGGGGGGATTCGAACCCCCGACCTAACGCTTAGGAGGCGTTCGCTCTGTCCATGCTGAGCTACGAGCCCGCGCATTTGTTCAACTTTTCCCGCGCACATTTAAAACATACTATTGCTTGAGTGAAAACACGATTACCTGAGGTTTTCTCCCAGCTTGGAATTCAGGATCTCGCCAGTTTTCCGGAAAATACGTACGTCCCTTTCCCGCGATGCGTTCAAAGCTGCTCTGTCCTGCGGTTTGGATTAGTTCACTCGCGGCAGGGCTGCCGGTTTCAATGTCGGTCAGGATCCTAAATGTGCCCCCGCGGACAAGTTTTTTTGCCAGAACAGCGAGCATTGCGCGAAAAGACGACCAGCCTTCGCTTGTCGTTGGCGCGGAGTGTTCCGGCAGGACCAGGAAAAAGTTGTCAATAGACCTGTCATTTATCGACGGCAACAATCTCTCCGTGTCCCCCCAGAATGCAGACGCATTTTGCGGATCCAGCTCGGCGAATTTTGACTTTGCTTTGAACACCTCGCTCTGGTCCTTTCCTATTCCGATAAAGTACTCGGACCAGTTGTCCACAGCCATCATCCGGAGCATTTCGCCTCCTCTCATTCCTATTTCCAGGTTTACCGCGACGTACATGTTGCGAGCGGTGGCTATTGTCCTGTTGAGCTGGGTAGATGGGTTGCCTTCATGAAAAAAATCGTATATCAATTTCCACCGCTGGCGGAAGACGTACGGAAAGTACTTTGTGCTAATCAGCCTGTTGAAAAGTTCGTTTTCGGCAAAATCTCCAAAGAACGCATCTGTCCTCGGCACCGCTTCAAGTTTTGGCAAATTGAGCTCGTCGTACAGGTTCGTAACTCTGTCCCATGCCCTCACCGGATCCGATCCCATGTAGGTTACGGCAAGATCTGCGAGCCATAGCGTCTCTGCCATGAGCGATACCTTGTCGGCATCCATCCCCCTGCTTGTCAGCTGTGCCAAGAGATTTGCAAACATGTCCTGGGCAAGCTTCTGCTTGGGGAAAGGAAAATCCGTCCTCCATATCAGGGCTTCAACCATTGCGGCATCTATCGGGCTCCACTCTATCTTCACATACTCTGGATGAGTTGTTGCAAATTCAGTCGCGGGAGAAAAGGCAGAGGTATACTCCCGAAAGTAGTTGGCGAATTCATCTCTGCCCATTGTAAAGTAAGCGTCGAGTATCCTTGACCGCTCGATCTCGTCTATGGTCCTCACCACGCTCGGCCCTTTCTGTATGCTCTTGTCTGAAGTGCCCGTCGCCTGCCCGGGGTCAAAGTCATGGAGCAGGCCTGCAACGAGCATTGTCTCGACATCTTTAGGTCCAAAGGAAAACTGGTCAATTTCACGGGGCAACATGTGAAGTGCCATGTAAGACACTTCGAGTGAATGATGAAAGCTGTGGTATTCACTCGCGCCCTCTCCAAGTCCCTGTTTAGTATAGGCGTTTTTCAAAAACAGGACAAGCACTTTCAGCATCTCCATCCTGCCTGGAGGAATCCCCCTTGCAGCGGCCAGCTCTAGCACCGACGCGATGAGTTGGTCGTCCCGCACATTCGCCAGGCTGGAATTCGTTTCTTCAATCCCATGTTTTTTTGCGCCCGGAAAACTCTGCACGACCTGCCTGTACACTATGCGAAGTGGAAGGCTCTTGTTCAGGTAAAGGCCCAGGCTCATAATAGTCCAAGGATACCTGATTCGCAGCCGCTCCCAGTCGGCCACTTCGTCCGATGCGCTGACTATTTTCCTGTTCAGGTCTGAAATCAGCGCGCTCAGCTCAGCGTCCACAACTTCACGCTGGTCGATAAATCTCTTTCGCTCGGTGTTCATTACGAGCCACTGCGGAATCTTGACGATGTATTCTCGCCGGGATCTTTTTTCCTCTGATGCGACGCGCTGTCGAGTGGTTACCGCTACATTCCTTGGGCCCAAGTCAAAAGGCAGGTCTTTGTCCTTGACTACCTGTAGCCGGACATCTTTTGTTCTGGCGTCAAGGCTCAGGAGCACGTGCCAGTACTTGCCCTTGTCCATCCAGCTGGGCACCTGCGTTTCCTTGTCCCAGAAATCCACGGGCCCGGAAGGGACAAAGCCTTCGTCATATTTTTTCGTAATCGGATTATATGAGCGGTACTCATAGTCCCCTATCATTGGGTCGAGCTTGCGCGCGGCTAACCTGGCTTCAATTACGGCTTCAACCGATCTTGTAAATTCCCGGTAGGCCATTATGCCCCATATCGTCCCAAGCGCGCTGAACAGTGTAAACAAACCTGCCACAATATCCGTGGAGCTGTCGATGAAATATCTGGGAGCAAGGGGTATGCCGAACCATCCGGTGGATAGCAACCCGGCAAACGTCAGTATGATAAAGAGATACCTTGCGAAATTGTGGTGCCTGATACTAAAGAACAAGAAGCTACATCCGTAAGCACGGCAATTTCCATAGTCGCTGTTGCCCGGTACAAGTTTCAACGCGTTTGCCTGCCGATAATTGATTTACGAATGGAGCTCGATTATATATTGTCTTCACGGCGTACCTCATCTTGTGCTTTGACACCACTTTGAAACTCGCTCCATGAACCCGGCGGCTCCAGTTCGCCCCACTTTTCATAGCAAATCACTTCAGAAAGTGCCATTCTCGGGAGCCAGCCGAGGCGCTCAAGGTCGGGCTTATCGGAGAACTCTGCTACGTAGCCTAGGCACAGGTATGCGATGGGTTTTGCATGTGTAGGCATCCCAAGGATATTTTCCAGGTCCGAATTGGCCAGTATGCTCACCCAGCCGACGCCTACCCCTTCTGCTCGAGCGGCAAGCCACAGGTTCTGGACTGCACAGGCCACGCTGTAAACGCCCGTCTCCTCGATGGAAGTCCTTCCCAGGACAAATGGGCCAAAGCGCGTGGGATCGTAGGTGACGCAGACATTGACATCAGATTCCATGATGCCTTCAAGCTTCAGCGACGAGTATTTCTTTTGCCTGTCCTTGTCGCCATCCAGCAATGCAGTCGAGCGCCCTTGCTCCCGTAGAAAGGACTCCTTTACCTTCCGCCGCGTTTCGCTGTCCCGGATAAGTATAAAGTTCCAGGGCTGCGAGAAGCCCACTGATGGCGCGTGGTGCGCTGCATTGAGAATTCTGGCAAGGACATCGTTTGGAATGGATTTCGGTATAAAGTGTGACCGCACGTCACGCCTTGAAAATATCGCCTTGTAGAGGCCTTCCTTCTGCGCGCCAGTCAGGGCATAATCATCCGTCAACTGCGCTCTTGTTTCGCACCACTCCCATTATTATATTTGCGCTGCTTTGAAATGTTTTCTCGGCATTTGCACTTTTTCAGGTATCCCGCAGAAGCATATCTCTGTTATGCGATGAGTGATGCACGATTTTTTCAACGATGTACCGCATAGCCAATTGCGATGTAGATGTGGAAATCTTCCCGATGGGGCCGCGCATAGAAAACCCTAGCGGCCCGAAGCAAAATACTGCTTGAGATACTAGCTGTCAGCGCATGTTGGAAGTGTTGACGCCGATCTTTCTTACCCTGTCGTCGATGCTGCTGACCACTGAATTATGCGCGCTCAGCATCCGGTTATTTTCCTTCAGTGCTGCCAGTATTTCGTTTAGTAGACGTAGCTCCTCGTCCATGTGTCGACTAAGGTCGCGATTTGAAGTCATGCATCTGCAAGGTGATTTTTGCATATGAGCATTGTAGAGAAAAAGTCGGGATCTTAATCTACAACATTTATTTGGGGATGGTAGAAAGTTTGCAGTACGGGCAGGTGGTCTAGCTCGGTTATGATACCTCGTTGACATCGAGGTGGTCGGGTGTTCAAATCACCCCCTGCCCACTCTTCACTCACTCACTGAAAGAATCTTTATACCAAAGACAAGGTCAAGACTGATGATTGACCCTCCTCGCGGGCAACGAAACGACCGAGGTCTGGACAGGGACGGAAAACATTACAGCCAAGTCACTAGATGTGCTGCGTAGGATTGGCTCAAAGTATGACCTGTGCACGGATTTCACCGGGCCCCTAGCTATTCTATCTGTCAGTGAGATAAGGGAGGCGTATGTTTCTCTTCATGAAAGAGGGATAAAAGTTCGCATCATAACTGAAATCATTCCTGAAAACGTCAGTCAGGCGAAGGGGTTAGCCCAATTTTCAGAAGTGCGTCATCTCAACGGCGTAATTGGCAACTTTACCATTGCAGACGAGACGGATTATGCCGGTTCGCCTGAAACTGAAAATGGCGTATTGACTAAGCTGGTTGTAAGCAATGTCAGCTCATTTGTCAGGCTGCAGCAGTATTTTTTCGAAACACTATGGGATAAAGCCACCCCGGCTGAGCAAAGGGTTAGAGAGATTGAAGACGGCACAGAGCCTGAAAAGACAGAGATAATTCAAGGCAGAAAGGCAATCATGGATTCTACGATCAGAGATGCAGAGAAGACGAAAATGAATATTGACAATTGTATCGACAAGACGGCCCCATCCTCTTTCTTTAAAGTTAAGGAGGTCTGGAACCTACTTTTAGAGCTGCGCGACAGAGGCGTGAAGTTAAGGTTCATCACAGAAATTACTAGTGACAATTTGAAGTATTGCAAAGAGATGTCAAAAATCCTGGACTTGAGACACCTTGACAATGTCAAAGGCAATTTTGGCGTTCACGACAGCAAAAAGTATCGCGCGAGTGCCGCGGTCCAGGAAGGTTTGCCGCCAGACGTCTTGGTCATCAGTACCGCCCGTGCGATCGTTGACCAGCAGCAATTCTTTTTCGAAACCTTGTGGAACAAGGCCATCCCTGCGAACGAAAGGATAGCCGAGTTAGAAACAGGAACTTTCCGCCAAGTCACCGAAGTGTGGA
>JAKEIF010000094.1 GCA_022545875.1 Nitrososphaera sp. | reverse complement strand
GCTTAACCCGGAGGGCAGTGATGTTGGCGATGAATGGCTTGAACTGTATAATCTAGGCGATGCCGATGCTAACGCTAGCAGTCTTTTCATTAACGCGTCAAAGTCAATTGCGATAGAGCTGCCTGACGACCTGATCATAGAAGCCGGCGAAACACACGTCATAGAGATCGAGAACTCGTCCCTTTCGAATGTAGGTGAGGTATTGATGCTTGTCAACTCATCCAGCGGAGAAGTGATCGACGCCACGCCGTCCCTTGTTGACGGGAACGATGACGGGCATACATGGCAGCGAGTTCCCGACGGCAATGATGAATGGGAGTTTCTGGACGAGTCCAGAGGCGATCTCAACGATCCGATGGCAGATGACGTAAGAAAATCTGATGATGACGTTACCAGAGGGTCAGAAGAATGCCTTGGATCAGCAGGCTGTGTTGAAGGAGTGGCCATAAGGATAGTCGACGGCGACACGCTTTACGTCAATTCGGACGGCTCCCTGTACAAGGTAGAGCTTGCCCTTGTGAGCGCTCCTGCTAGAGACGACGAAGGATTCCTGGAGACTACGATATTTACTCGCAGCCTCTGCCTCGGCAGCTCTGTGTTGGTAGACCAAGACGACAACCAGCCTACATCGGATGGCAGCGTGATCGCATCGGTATACTGTTCTTCGATCGGGTTGAATGAAGAACTGCTAGAAAATGAGCTTGCCGCGCTGGATGTAGAAGAATGTGAAATAAGCGAGTTTACACGAAGCGGCTGGGCCCAAGAACACGGCTGCTAGAGATTAGGCTCTTCCGCAGCCGTTGATGGGTTTATCTTTACCGTATAGGCGCGTCTCGCTTCAATTACGTTTATCTGCTCACGGAAAAGCCGCTTCATCCCTGCCATTAGGTCTTCCTGTCGCTCAAACGGTTTTTGACGCGCTTCGTCCATGATTGTGTTAAAATTCCCAACTATTTGTTGGGCAAGCTCTGAGAGCCGCTGATTGCTGCGTTGCGGAACTGACTGAAATGTCGAAAGGAAACTAGATTCTTCCGCCCTTTCGACTTTCTCTACGCTTGCCTCTTTAGCCCTCATTTCGTCTTCTTGAGTAGGATAAGACATTGCTGCCAAGAGCTAGGCACATATTGCTTTAAAAAATATGCGAACAAATTTCTACAGATACAGCAATTCGCTCTGATTCACGCGCACAGGCGCTGCGGGTGCAATCAGGGACTTGATGTTCGCGCAGCATTGGAGGAACCTGACGCCCTTGTGCGTAGTACGATAGATTTGGTTGTTCTCTGGATCGCGGCCTGCGTCAAGCAAACTGTGATGGAGAAGAGTATTGAAGTAAAAGTTCATCTGCTCAGAGCTCAGGTTTGCTTTGGCCATGATGTGTGTCTTTTTGACCCCGCCTGTCGCGGACACCAGAATATCGTGTATAATATCCAGTTTGCTTCTATTCTTTAGCTTTTGCAAGGAACCAACTCCATTTCAAAACGCGCTCTTTATGAATAATATGGTGTTAATTTCAGGTTTCGCTCTACATTTTACAGCTATTAATAATGCCCGTTTTATGATAATTGCACCGCGATAATCGTCGTGGATATATTAATAACGCGCAACATCATTAATTGAAAACCTTATATCGCAAATTTATTTAGAACGAGACATGAAGCGTGTAGAGGCAATTATTGCTGCCGAGAAGGTAAGCGCCGTAAATGAAGCACTGAAAAAGGCAGGAGTCGGCGGTACGACAGTTCTCGACGCAAAGGGAAGAGGAAAAGGCGAAAAGCCGCAGGTTCAAACGGGCAGAGGCACAAAGAGACTGGCAGCCGAGTTTTCCGTAAGGGCAAACGTGATCACAGTGGTTGATGATTCAGAACTAGAAAAGGTCATCAAGGCGATCCTTGACACGGCGAGCACGGGCTCATCAGGTGATGGCAAGATCTTTGTATCCACTGTAAGCGATGCCATCGACATTGGCACGAAAAAACACGGCCAAGTAGCCATAGTCTAGCTCGTTTTTTTGCTAAAGAATTTTTTGGTTTCACCCAGGGTCAGCACGTCTGCTGCCGCAACTTTAATGACCATCGGCAGGTCGCATACTGCCTTGCCAATTGCCAGGCATTGACGCTGTGGCAGGGTCCTCACTATAGAGCGGATCGTGTCGTTATCTACCAGTGATACCTTGGAGATCTTGTCCAAGTCGCTGTCATTTGTAAAGTTAAAGAGGAAAATATTGTCGACCTGCCGGTAGATTCCGTCGCTAATTGCATCGGGCTGGTTTGTAATAAAAGTGGTATAGATGCCAAAGTGCCTCATTCTTGTGATGATATCCTCCCAATACGTTTCCCTGATGTACAGGTGTGCTTCCTCTGCGAACAGAAAAATCGGAGGGATGGCCTGGCGCTCAAGGAGGTCAACTATTTTGCTCAGGACCAGCTCTACTACCATCCGGCGAATAGTCGGCGATACGTCTGCCATGTTGATCACAATAGCCGCACCGGTCCCTGCATTTCTTGTGATGACATTTTCGAACCTAAAGCCGCCAGGCTCGTCGGTAAATAGACGCGACGACTGAATTACATGATAGCGCGAAACAAGGGCGTCGCGGACAAGTTCATTGATGTTCCAGGTGTTTATTGCGTTTCCAATTGCATCAATTCCAAGCCCTTGCTTATTTTCAAGCCAGTCCCAGATCCGAAAGAATTCCCGAAGCGACGCGGCAGGTATGTCCAGGGCATTTTTGAGCATACCAGAAACTGCCGCCTTTCCACAGTAGTCAAGTTTGAACCTAAGCGAGTTGCCTGGTTCCAAAATGTGCACTTTGTTCTGTATCGCTGATGGCGTTCGATCCCTGTGCCAGCCAAGGCCGCTGTACTCATTGTTAAGGTCAAAAACAACTACAAAAGCGCCATGCTGTACGAGTGTCTTGACAAGCACTTTTGACAAGTGAGACTTGCCAGATTCCTTCTTGCCCGTTATTATGCTCAGCTTGCCATCAAGGTCTTCTGCATAAATTTCAAAGTCCTCATCGTCGCCCGCTCTTCCAAGTGGAATTGGAAAGACTCCGGACCTTCCAAGGAACGAATCAATCTCTGCCATTGAAAGCCGCCGGATCCTAGAATCAACTCTGGATGGGAGCCAGGCTACTTCGCTTGACAGCTTGCCTTCGCCGTTGATGGTGGCCCTCAGCTTTGCACGAAATACCCGGGCATCTCTGATGAGTTTTGAGAGAACGCCGATGTTCAGCGGGTCATGCAGATTTTCAATGCTCGAAGCGTTGACGACTTCTTCCTTTACAATGTCTTCAATCATCGCCTGCGACGAAAGATATTCCTCGTCATAGATCTGCACGACCAGGCTCTTATTCCTGTCTTCAATCAGCATGTAATCACCTTTGCTCGCAGAGTCCTCTTTCATGGCAAGTAACATCAGTTCATTTCCGTTCTTTGATAGAATTTTCATACCGAGATTGATCCAAGCAAAGTTCTTCGGATGTCGTCGGCTGCAAGTTCGGTTACGTCGTAGGTGTTTAGCACATGGCTCCTCAGGCATGTAATTTCAGTCCCCGTAAATGTTGAAATGTGGTGCGCAAGCCGTAGGGTTTCGGGGTAGCCGCTGGAAATCGCGTCATTTCCAATCAGCCTGCCAAGCGATTCGCTGTTACCCGCTCCGATAATGTCCGCGCGCAGCGCCGGGCCCGTACCGTCTAACCTGACCATTACGTTTGACCCTGCAGAGTTTCTCACCAGGCTCTTGACAATGATCTCGACATCGATGTATGCTGGGCCGGGCACCTTGAGCAGAGGACCTGCAGCCCTCTCAAGGGGCCTAAATCTTGTGGCCTTGCTTACCCCTATCACAGTATTTTTTCGTAAGACGCATTCTTCTGATA
This sequence comes from Nitrososphaera sp., assembly GCA_022545875.1. Taxonomy (GTDB): domain Archaea; phylum Thermoproteota; class Nitrososphaeria; order Nitrososphaerales; family Nitrososphaeraceae; genus Nitrososphaera. The sequence continues at coordinate 6,668 of JAKEIF010000094.1, read as the reverse complement.
TTTTGTTGATGCTCCGCTGCCTGTCTTCAAAGATGGACCCGCGAAGCGACCCATCTACTAGTATCATAGAACCGACCAAGTGGCTTGCGAGTTCCTTTTGTACTGCTCGTTCAGTTCTTATCCGTACAAGCCTTTTTGCTATGTCATCGTCGAGCAGTACCGCCTTTGCCAGCCTGTCGTCAAGCTCTGACTCCCTGAGCGAAGATTCCGTCACGTAGAATAGGAAAGGCCCGATTCTAAAGTGCATCAGAGCATGACCATCTATTGCAGTTGCAATCCCGCATTTGACCGCATAAAGCGACCCGTCTTCTGTTTCAGCCATCTTGACGCAACTAGAATCAATCGCGGCCACCAAGGTCTTTTCATGCAGAGGTCGGAATGTATTCACCGTTCCAGAGAATTGGCCGGACTTTAGCCCCCACCCGTCGCGGGGAACGAGCTTTTTGTCGTCCCTGCTGAAAATAATTCTTCTTCCCCTTAATTCGTCAAGCTTTGGTGCAATACATCCACTCACTGACTCTACAACGCTCATGTCCCCGAGGCTCAGGCTTGAAAAAGGCTGATCTAATTGCGTGCGCATGTTGTTCAACAATAACTGCGGGCGTAAGTATATTAATGTTGTGCAACATGAACAATATGGTCAGCAACACGTTTATCAATAGCGCATGGGGGCTTTATATAAGGATTTGAGCGAGCGACCTGCCGAAGAGGTCAAGCTAAAGCTAAAGCACGGGAGCTGGGAGGTAGAGATTTCGTGTGCTGAAAGCAGGGTAAAGCAGGTAGTCGAGAACGTGCTGTCAAGCCTCGACACAATCGTCGATCCAGAAGTTCAGAGCCAGCTTGATTCACTGCGAGCAGAGATAGAATCTCTCAAGAGCAGGCCCGCGATTGAGGCGCCTGCAACCAGGTCAGACGGCGAACAGAAGGCAAAGGGTGGTATGACGTGTCGCGGCCTCCTGGACAGCCTTTGGCAGGAGAGTTATTTTTCTTCAGAAAAGGCGCTAGGCGAAGTCCATGAAGAGCTTGGAAGGAGAGGCTACAACTATGACAGGACTGCAGTATCGCACTCGCTGGCAGATATGGTCAGAGAAAATATTTTGACTAGAACAGGCACAATGCGCAACTTTAGATACATCCAAAAGCGGCCGCTTGGTGGCTAGCTTGTTTTTAGTTTTTTCGAAATAGCAGAATTGAGCCAGTGAATCCCTGCAGTCGTTATGCGGTACCTGCTTGCTTCGTTTTCATCTCGTGCAACATGTCCGGCCTTTACCATCTCGGATATCCTTGAACTTATTGACTTTGGGTTTAGCGAAGTAGCGGCCTGCATGTCTGCGACCTGCATCGAATCATCTTGGAGCTTGCCAAGATCCTTGGCTATCTTGGCTGCAACCAGCTGCAGTGCTACGACATCTTTGTCAGACAGGTTCACTCCCGGATCAGGGATTACCCGTGGACCTTCAGGGGTTATCTTGACCACTTTCGCGTAGGTCTCAACGAGCTCGGGCGCAGAATAATGGAGCGAGATCTTGCGTGCGAGATCCATGGCAGGAACCTGCTTTGATAGAAAATTCATAACTGACGCCATCACCGATTCTGCGGACCCGCTGAACTGGACCTTTATGTCGCCGACAGTAACAGAAACGCTGACATTACTTTCGGCCTGGCTCATGATTTCTGTTAGAAAAGAGCTGACCTATATATTGAATTCGGACTCGCTCACGCGGCGAGCCGCTGGCGCTCCCGGCTCTCCCGTTTTCTATATAGCACATAAGTCGCCGCCGTAAGGCCTGCCGAGAGCAAGATGTAGAACATCATCTCTTCCATGTTCTGGCCAATCCCAGTGCACCCGAATTCCCCGGTCACACATCCTGCGCCAAAGAAAATCCCGTTCCAAGCAGAGTGTGTCAATATGGCGAACCAGCCTTTACCGCTCGTCCATGTCCTAAGGCTGAAGAAAAGCGAGGGTATAACAAAGAACAGGTTCCCAAAAGACAGGCTGCTGATTTCAAGCGTAGGTGTATTGAGAACGTGTATCGCCGCCCATACCGCTCCTGTGACTAGGACGGAATACGCGTTTCCGAATATGTAGAAGGGTATTCCAAAAAATATCGTTTCTTCTATCGGGCCAGCTGCAAGCACGGGAACCAAGGAACGTTCCACGCTTGGTTCTTCATGATCTGGAATTGACGCATCAACTATCGCAGAGCCGCCCAAGAGCAGCGCCACTCCCAGCCCATGGTAGAAAAGGAGCATTTTGGTCAGGTATCCGAGAGAGTTTCTGCGATATTTCGAAAGCCAGGACTTTGGATGAAAGTCAGCGATTTCGTCTGAGAAACGATCACCGGGCAGGGCAAGAACCCCCGTATGCATAAAGTTCGGAGTAGATCACATCCACTCCTCCCAGGCCGAAATGTATTGCTGGATTAGCCGGCGCGACGGTGGCGACAAGCTCATTGATTGGTCAGATTCTGCAAGGCAGTCAATGAACAGCCGCAAGGGGCTTGGAACATGTTCTAGTGCCATCATGTCTTTCTCGTATTCCTCCACGATAGAATCGAGCCGCTTCTTGTACCGGGAGTCGACTGACTGCAATATCTCCCCAATTTCGCCGGAGGAGACGGCTTTGCCGGCCAGTTGTTTTTCCAGGTTGGATGAATTGACGTTGAGCGAATCGACATAGATCTCTTTGGTATCTTTAGGTTTGTACATTAGTTACTTGACCAGCTTTCCTAGTTTGTCTTTGAGCATCGCATTTATCTTTTGGCCATCTGCCTTGCCTCTCAACACTGCCATCGATCTACCCATTAACATGCTTGTTGCTGCCATCCCTTTCTCCCTTACCATTGCCATATTTTCCTCGATTACGCCATCGAGAATTTTGCCTAGATTTTCATCGCTCATGGAAGAGGATCCTGTGGCCTTTATGGCGGCATCTACGGTCATGCCCTTTTCCTTCATTAGCATTTCAAATATTGGCACAAGTGATTCCTTGGCGATAGAGCCGGAATCAAGCTTTGAAAATATTTCTGAAATAGCATCTTCAGCAAGGAGAGAAGTGTTGTAGCCCTGCCTTTGCAGGCTGAGCAGGTCTTCAGTCAATTTTGATGCGATAAAGGTAGGGGGAATCCGAGTTGCTTTCGCCACCCGTTCGAAAATTCCGAGATAGTCCGAATCAAATACCTGGCTGGCGAGTTTATTATTCAGTTCGTATTTCTTGGCTAGTGACTCGACTTCATGGTCCCATGGACGCGGGACTTTGTCCGCCAGCGAGTTTAGCAGCGAATCGGTTACGGATATCGTAGGGATATCAGTTTCGGGATACATGCGCGCTGCTCCGGGCCTGGGCCTAAGAAACACAGTTTGCCCTTCAGCGGTGGCCGCCCTAGTTTCTGCAGGAACCCCATCTAGAGCCGCGATTAATCTCTGGACAATCGCTTTCGTAGCCGGTTCGACCTTGTTTCTTGGTCCTCCCACCAGGACAAATGCGTCTTTCTCGCCAAGCTCTAGCCTCTTCCGTATTTCAGCAACCTCATCTCCGGCTATTCCATAGTTTGGAAGCTCGTCGGAATGAAAAACGCCATTTAGATCGTAGAACCTTACCATTTTTCCAAGCTCCCTGCCGAGCCGTATACCGGGGTAGGGTTCAAGTCCAATCATCCCCGAAAAACCGCCGACCTTTATAGCAGTGAACATCGAATCCTTGGCAGACAGTATTTCCCTTACTTTGTCTGAGCCCGATTTTTTCATTAGGTCGCTTACGTCTTCAATTCGATTTCCTATCACGGCAGCGCTGACACCTCTCTCGAGTAACTTTTGTGCGATCATCACAAGGCCGTGCTGCCTCTGCATCTCGTATTCGATTACCTTTAGCAGCTGATCAAGCTGCTGGACTCCCTTTACCTCGACGACCGCCCCGTTCAGTATTGAAACGTTGACATCCTGTCTTATCGTGCCAAGGCCTCTAGCAACGCGTTTGCTCGCTCGCAACAGCCTGCCGAGGGTCAAGGCCACCTGCATTATCTCATCCGGCTTGCCTGTAACTGGCTCTAGCGCAATCTCCACTAGCGGCACACCCAGCCTGTCAAGGCCAAATGTCCGGTTGCCCTTGGAATCATCGATGAGCTTTGCGGCATCTTCCTCCAGGCAGATGCTCTGTACCCCTACCCTCTTGCCTCCGACCTCCAGCTGGCCTCCTGAAGCGACTAGCATTGTACGCTGAAAGCCTGTCGTATTTGATCCATCGATAACGATCTTGCGCATGACGTGGATCTCGTCCATCACCTTGGACTTGAGCGCAAGTGAAAACAGTAATGCAGTTTCAAGAGCCTGTCGGCTGACATTGTGTGGCGGTTCTTCGTCTGCCTCAACCAGGCAGCTGGTGCCCTTGGCGGCGCGATACTCTACTGTTCTCATCTTGCTAAACTCAAACATGGCGGCCGGGTCAAATGCTCCCAACTCGCTCTGCGTCGGACGCAATTTCCTTACAAAACTTGTGTCATAGTGCGTCGCATCTCTGCACTCGCAGTTACAGAATAGCTTGCTCTGGGTGCCAAGCTGCTGGTGAATTTCAAAGCCCACTTTTAGGTCAAGGGCCGCCGGATCAAGCGTTGTCACTATGGGCTAGATTTTCGCAGAGCATACGTATTAAGTATTACCTAATCAATAGGGATCGAATCAGAAATCTCGTTTGCAAGATTATCCTGCATCAGGTTTCTTGCCGATTGGATATCGCTCGTATTTGCCACGGTCCACATCGCCTTTACGGTAGCCGCCTCTGAAATCATGTCAGATAGGGGCACGACACCGATATCAAGCAGGTCGCGGCCTGTATCATATACAGTCATCCTAACTCTTCCCCAGATGCATTGTGAAGTCATGCACACCATAACACCTGCTTCAATTGCTTTCCGAAGGAAAGGGAAAGCTTCATTGCTGACGTGTCCTAGGCCGCTGCCCTCAAGAATTATTGCCCTGCATCCTGCGCCAACGGCATAGTCTATTATCCCAAAGTCAAGGCCGGGGTAATATTTTACAAGTAGCACCCGCGCGTCGAATGCTGGCCGCAGCTTTAGCTCAGCCTTGTTGCTCCTTTTTGCAACTTGGAACTGGTTGCTTTTCAATTCTATCTTGCCGGCTTTCACATGTGCGATCGGAGTCGCACCTATTGATTCAAAGGCATCACGTCTGCTCGTATGGTTCTTTCTGACGCGGCTGCCTACATGGATGGCGACCGAGTCGTCGGATGTCCCTGCATGCATCGCAACAAATACGCCAGCGAGATCGGATTCTGAAGCAAATGTCACAGCTCCCATTAGGTTTATGGCGGCATCAGACGACGGCCTGTCTGAAGACCTTTGTGCACCGACAAGAACTACTGGAACAGGCAGGTTCTGTAGCGCAAAACTCAGGGCCGCGGCGGTATAATGCATCGTGTCGGTACCGTGCGAAATTACTACCCCTCTGTAGTGCCCCGCACCAATTTTCTCCGCCACCTTTTCTGCAATCATTGACCAGTGACTGGGCTTTAGATTCTCGCTATATTCGCTGAGAAGGACTTCGGGATCTATCCAGGCAATGCGGGCAAGTTCCGGCACCGAGGAATAAAGTTCGGATGCAGATAGGGCCGCTCGGACTCCGCCTGTTCGATAGTCTATCTTGCTCGCAATGGTGCCACCTGTGCTGATAAGGGCAACTCGTGGCAGATTCTTGTTTTCCGGAATCTGAATAGCAGGTGCGACGGGTCCCGGATCCTTTGCTGCTAGCTTTGATATGGACCGTATCCTGCTGATATTAACACCTGTATTGTAACCGCTCTTGAGCTTGACGGCGAGGTACTCATCGCTTGCCGATTCATAGCGGGGCATTATCACTCCCAAAATCTCTCCATCTTCAGTCTCAATTTTTACAGTGTCGCCTACGGACAGGCGGCGAGACGAAAGGAGATCGAAGCCTTTTCCCCGGTAGCCACCATTATTATTCAATGACAACTGCATGAACCGACCCGTGAATATATTAACAAATCTAGGAAAAGAGATCCTTTGCCCCTTCGACGATGAATTGCACCGCGATGGCGGAAATGAAAACTGCAAATACCCTTGTGACGATTATTGATCCCCGACGGCCAAGCACTTTGTAGATTCTGTCAACGTACCTGAGGATCACTGCCGTGATTCCGACTACTATGGCAATCGAAAGAGCGGTGATAATTATCCCCGACGTCTGGAATGAAATTATCACCGCTGTTATCGCGCCGGGTCCCGCAAGGAGTGGGAATGCTAGCGGCACCACTCCGGATTCTCCCTGTGCTCCGGCACTGCCGAACCTCCATTCTCCATGTGTCAGCAATTCAATGGCTACAATGAAGAGCAAGACTCCGCCTGCCACCATAAAGCTGGCTATTGTCACGCCAAATATTGACAGGATTTGAGTCCCGGCGACAGCGAATACGATGAGCAGAATGGCAGCCGTAATGACGGCTGTCTTTGTAACTGCAATCCTTTCCTGCTTGTCCATTTTCTGGGTCATGGCTATAAAGAGCGGGACACTGCCAATGGGGTCCATAACTACAAAGAGTGCAATAGTAGACCTTAGAAGGTCTTCAAGAAAAACCTCGGCCATTCAGAAAAGCACTCTCTGCACACTGTTGGATACTATCGTTATTACCCGCT